>NZ_JBFAQY010000040.1:0-62850 GCF_040678965.1 Streptosporangium sp. NPDC049248 | reverse complement strand
CCGACTCCATCATCTCGTAGGTCACCCGGCCGAATAGCAGGGCATCGGCTCGCTCCATCTCAGCGGTCCAGTAACGCATCGACTCCTCGTCCGGGGGGAGCCCTGCCTCGTGATGGCAGCAGCCGTCGAGCGTGACGTTGATCGAGTATCGAAGTGGTCTCATCTCGTTGCTCTCCCTTGATGCGCGCAGCGCGTTTTCACCGGACGTCTACTTAGACGACTGTCGGCGCCATTTCTCATCGGCGCCCGATCCCACCTGCTCAACACCGTCGTGATGCGAACCAGACCGCAGACCGAGCGCGTGACCGATTCGGGCGCTCGGGGCGTTCAGGTTCGCAACGGGTCTCGAAGCGCCCTGCGAGACCTACTGCCCCTCCACGACATCCTCGCCAAACAGCCACCGCCCGGCCACCCAGACAGCCCGGAGTGACGTCAAAACTCACCGACATTGATCAAGGAATCGGCCCCCAACCGCCTTTCGAAGTCAGCGACAAACGCCTCCCGAAGAACCCGACACAGCCAGCATCACCGAAGGCAGGGTTCAGGCCATCGTGACCGACCTGCAGCAGGCGGGCTTTCTCACACGTGAGCGCGTTGGTCGGCGCAACCGCTATGAACTTCATCTCGACCAGCACTTTCACGAGGCTGGGCTGCCCGTCGGTCTGCTGATCGCCATCTTCACCAGGCACGACTTGGGACCGCACTCGGACCGGCCGTCCTCAGCCGAATAGCCGCGTCGGAGTCACCAGGTGGCACATCGCTCGCATGATCAACAGCGACGGCGAGGTTCAGCAACGCCCTCTCAGGATCCTGCTTGACGCGCATCCCCGCCGACCTCAGCACTGCCGCGTACGCGCCGAGCTGCCCGCCGCTATCGGCTGGGGCCGGTGAAAGCCACAGCGAAAGGCTGACCGATCTCTCCGCCCTTCACCACGAACCCGTCCCGGTCCTCGCCGAACTCCGAAAGACCCGCCCGGCGCAACACATCACGGACCTGCTCGGCATCGCGGTCGCGCTCACTCCACAACGGCCTATGCTCCCGGCCGTATCCAAACTTCGGCTCGTCGCCACTCATGATCTCAACGTAGATGACCAGGGGCAGCAGTCCAGGGCCTGAGCAGATGCACCTGTCTTTCGAACCGCACGGAGTGCGCTTCCTCTCGCCGCCAAAGCCGCGACGTGC
This sequence comes from Streptosporangium sp. NPDC049248, assembly GCF_040678965.1. Lineage (NCBI taxonomy): Bacteria > Bacillati > Actinomycetota > Actinomycetes > Streptosporangiales > Streptosporangiaceae > Streptosporangium > Streptosporangium sp. NPDC049248. The sequence continues at coordinate 61,667 of NZ_JBFAQY010000040.1, read as the reverse complement.
GGAAACAGGCCCATCGAACGCATCCGAACGGAAAGTCACGGTAGGACGGTCTGATCCATTCCACTAACGGGACTTTTCGTTCGGATGCTCGTCATGCCCCGGCGCAGTCCGGTTCCGCGGTCGCCTGAGCGCGCCGGAGCGGCGGATCCGCCGCTTTCGGGGTCTGGTGCCCGTCCGGCCGCGCGGGCCCTTCCCGCCGGTCACGCCGTCCCGTCCAGGCTCAAAGGCATCCTGCGCACCACGGATTTCTTACCCCCGGGGATCATTCGCCTTACCTCTCATATCCCTTCTGGCCTGTCGGCAGCGAAGGGCGCCTGAAGCCCGTCACAGTGTGCTTGCCGTAGCCCGCGCACGAGAGGCTCAATGAGGATGGCACGTGGGGGAACAGGTCCCAGGAGCGGCATTCCGGCCGGTGTGCGGCCGCTGACCGTCGGGGACCCGGTCATCATCGGCCGTTATCTTCTGCTCGGCCGCCTCGGAACGGGCGGCATGGGGATCGTCTATCTGGCCGAACACCCGCGGGGCGGAGTGGTGGCGATCAAGACTCCGCACCCGATGCACCTCAACGATGCCACGCTCCGCGCCCGTTTCGCCGAGGAAGTGAGATTCTCCCGGAGAGTGGTGCCTTTCTGTACCGCCGCGGTCATCGAGGACGGCACGGACAAGGACCGCCCCTACCTGGTGTCGGAGTACGTTCCGGGCCCCGCACTCTCCCAGGTGGTCTCCACGCACGGCCCGCTCACCCCCGACCTGGCCTACGGGGTCGCCCTGGGGGTGGCCGCCGCGCTGGTCGCGGTGCACGAGGCCGGGCTGGTCCACCGGGATCTGAAACCGGGCAACGTGCTGCTGTCGGACACCGGTCCGCGTGTGATCGACTTCGGTATCGCCAGGGACATCGACGTTCTCGCCGCGCACACGCAGGCGGGGCAGGTCATGGGCAGTCCCGGCTGGGTCGCCCCGGAGCGGCTCACCGGCGGGCTCGCGCTGCCCGCCTCCGACATCTTCGCGTGGGGTTGCCTGGTGGCCTACGCGGCCTGCGGCCACCATCCCTTCGGCACGGGTGAGGCGGACGTGCTGACCCGGCGCATCATGGTCGAGCCGCCGAGGCTGGCCTCGGTGCCCGCGCTGCTGCGCCCGGTCGTCGAGGCCTCCCTGGCCAAGGACCCCGCCGACCGGCCGGGGGCCGCGGACCTGCTCGGCGCGCTGCTCGCCGCGGGTGGTGTGGGCGACCCGTGGGACCTGCGCGAGGCGGTCGCGGAGGTGCTGGCGGAGATCTGGACCCCGGTGCCCCACGCGCCGGGGGCTGGGAGGGTGCGGCTCGCGACGCCGCCCTCGTTCCACGACGAGCCCTCGGTCCCGGTGGAGATCCCCGCCAGGGCTTCGCGCAGGGCCAGGCCGGGCAGGGGGGCGCACCTGTCGCAGGCCGGCTTCGCGGCGTTGGCCACGGTCTCCATGGCGGCGGTCACCGTGGCCGCCGCGGCCGGTGGCGGCGGGATCGGTTCCGGCGCCGGCTCGGGCATGCCCGAGCCGGCGCCGCTGGTCCTGCCCGCCGACGGCACGCCCTCCGGTTCGGTCTTCCGCGCCGGTACCCGGCCGCCCGCGGGCAGGCCACGGACGGTCCTTCCGGCCACTCCCGCCACGGTCCAGATCACCACCACCAGGACTGTCTCGCTGCCCATCACCGGCCATGACGGTCATGACGGCCACGACGGTCGTGAGGATCCGGTGCCGGAGCGTCCGCGGGGCTCGGGCGGCTCGCCCGGCGACGGTGACGACCGGCAGGACTGCGCGGACGCGACCGCGAAGGGCAGGGGGAGGAACCGGGACTGCCAGACGGCCTCCAGCAGCCCCAGGCCCTCCTTCACCCAGATCCCGCAGACCGGTGACGGGGAGAGCCCGTCTCCGACGCCCACCGCTCCCGCTCCCTCGGGGACGACGATCACCCCCATGCCCAGCCCTTCCGTACAGATGGGCTGAATGACCTGTTCAGACGATTTATCAGGAAATATCGCTGGATCGGTTAAAGTGAGCGCCGCGAATCGAGGCGAAGGGGGAGACCGATGGGCGAGCCTGTGCCCGGTGCGGTGGAGCTGAGCGGTGTCGGGGTCCGGGTGGTCGGCCGGACCCTGCTGGACGGCATCGGCTGGCGGGTCGGGTACGGAGAGCACTGGGTGGTGCTGGGCCCCAACGGGGCCGGCAAGACCACGCTGCTGTCACTGGCCGCCGCCGTCCGGCATCCCACCGAGGGGGCCGTCACCGTGCTCGGCCAGCGGCTGGGCCGGGTCGACCTGCGGGAGTTGCGCCGCCACATCGGCCTCGTCGCGGCCAGCCAGCGGCTCGTCGACGAAGAACTGCTGGAGGAGGAGGGGGCCACCGCGCACACCGTGGTCCTGACCGGCTACACCGGGTCCAGCGTCCCGCTCTGGGACCGCTACGGACCCGCCGAGCACGAGCGCGCCCACCGTCTGCTGGCGGACATGGGCTGCAAGGACCTCGCCGACCGGCTCTTTCGCGTCTGCTCCCAGGGCGAGCGGGCTCGCGTCCGTGTCGCCAGAGCCCTGATGGCCGACCCGGTGATCCTGCTGCTGGACGAGCCGTTCGCCGGGCTCGACCTGCCCGCCAGAGAGGACCTGATCACCGCCGTGGAGGACCTGGCGACGACCCGCCCGGTGCTGACCACGGTCACCGTCACCCACCACCTGGAGGAGGTCCCGGCCACCACGACCCACGCTCTGCTGATGCGCGACGCCCGGATCCAGGCGGGTGGTCCGGTGGCGGAGATCCTGACCGCGGAGAACCTTTCGGAGTGCTTCGGGCGGCCGCTGCGCGTCGACCACCTCGATGGCCGCTGGTCCGCCCGCGCGGTACGCGGCTGAGGGTCGCGCGATCGCCTCGTCCACCTCGGCGGCGGAGGCGTGAGGGGCCGGGCGGCCTGCGATGGTGAGCTGTCCGAAAGGCCACGCCCGGGATGGTCAGTCCTTCTTGCGCTGGCGGATCAGGCCCATGAACCCCGGGCTGGGCTTGAACTTCGCCGTCCAGGTCTCCGCGATCTCCAATGGCTCGCCGGTCTGCGGGTTGCGTCCGGTCCGTGCGGGTTTGTGGACGATCTCGAAGGATCCGAACCCGGGGATCGCCACCTTGTCCTCGGCCGCCACCGCGGTCTGGATCGTCCCCAGGATCGCATCGAGAGCCGCGGCCGTCTGCCGTCGGGTGAGCCCGGCCTCGGCGGCGGCCTTCTCGATCAGCTCGCGCTTGTTCATCACATCTCCTTGAGCGTGGAGACCCCGGGCCTCAAGCCGTGGGGAGGAGGTCAAGGAGAAAGTTAACGCCATCCCCGCCCGAGGAATCGAGCCCCGTCCTCCATCGGTCGCCGGTGGGACGGGACCCGCCCGGTTCGTGGGGCGGGCCCCGTCCCCGTTCAGCGGTCGGGCTGGGCGGCCAGCCGTTCCGCCTCGGTGTGCAGTGCCTCGACGAGGATGAGCTCCAGGCGGAGATCTTCGTCAACGAGGCCGACCAGAACATCCATCGAGCCTCCCTGACCAGTCTGACGCCCCAGTGGCCGCAGAAGTTGACAGCCGTACCGAACTGGACTCGGTCGTGGTCCGATCCTGAGCGTTCGCCTACGCGGGGGCGAGCTCCGCCAGATCGACGTGCTCTCCGACCTCGCGGATGTTCATGCAGTACGCCACGAGAACCCGCCGCCCGTCGATCCGGCGGGTGACCAGCAGACAGGGGCCGTCGTGAACCACGATGGCCTCAACCTCTATGCCCTGAGGGCTTCGCCAGATACCCATGAGCCCGAGGCTACGGAGGGCCGGGTAAGGGCGGGGTAACCAAACGGGCATATCGTGATGCACAGTACGGGTCCTGTGGATCTATCCGTAGGCTCTCCGATGATTAACCCAGCCGCTTTGGGTAACAGGACGCTGGAATTACCGTCATCAGGGAGAAAACACCATGGCTTTGCCCAAGCTCACCCCCGAACAGCGTCAGGCCGCCCTGGTCAAGGCCGCCGAGACCCGTACGGCCCGTGCCAAGCTTCTCGCCGAGGTCAAGAACGGTGCTCTCAGCCTGGAGCAGCTGCTTGGCCGCGAGGACGACATCGCCAAGCGCATCAAGGTCTCCCAGGCTCTCCGGGCGCTGCCCGGAGTCGGAACGGTCAAGGCCGCGCAGCTGATGGCGCAGGCCGACGTGGACGAGGCACGCAGGCTGGGCGGTCTCGGCGCCCAGCAGCGCCGCAAGCTCATCGAGGCCGTCGGCCACTGAGGCGACCGCCCCCGCGTGGTCGCCTCAGGGCGCGCCACGGGTACGGGAAGGCCCCGCCGCACGGATTAGGGGGAGATCCGTACGGCGGGGCCTCGGTCGACGACCTGGTCGTCGTGCTCGCCCGGGGAACCGTTCCATGCCCCGGAAGTCGTCTGGGCGAGCGCGGTCCGGAGAGTCAGTGAGCCTCTGCGAACTGCTCCTCCTCCGTCGACCCCTTCAGGGCCGTGGTGGAGGAGTCCGGCGCGATGGCCGTGCTGACCAGGTCGAAGTATCCGGTGCCGACCTCGCGCTGGTGGCGGGTGGCGGTGTAGCCGCGTGCCTCGGCGGCGAACTCGGCCTCCTGGAGCTGGACGTAGGAGGTCATGCCGTCCTCGGCGTAGCCCCTGGCGAGGTCGAACATGGAGTGGTTCAGCGAGTGGAAGCCCGCCAGCGTGATGAACTGGAACTTGTAGCCCATGTGGCCGAGTTCGCGCTGGAACTTGGCGATGGTGGAGTCGTCCAGGTGCTTCTTCCAGTTGAACGAGGGCGAGCAGTTGTAGGACAGCATCTGGTCGGGGTACTCGGCTTTGATGGCCTCGGCGAACTCGCGGGCCACGTCCAGGTCCGGGGTGGAGGTCTCCATCCAGAGCAGGTCGGAGTGGGGCGCGTAGGCCAGGCCGCGGGCGATGCAGGCGTCCACGCCGTTGCGGACCCGGTAGAAGCCCTCCGCGGTGCGGTCGCCGGTGGTGAACGCCTGGTCACGGGGGTCGACGTCGGTGGTCAGGAGCGTCGCGGCCTGGGCGTCGGTCCGCGCGATGACCAGGGTCGGCACACCCAGCACGTCCGCGGCCAGGCGGGCGGCGCTGAGGGTCTTGATGTGCTGGCCGGTGGGGATGAGCACCTTGCCGCCCAGGTGGCCGCACTTCTTCTCCGAGGCGAGCTGGTCTTCCCAGTGCACGCCCGCGGCACCCGCGGCGATCATGCCCTTCATCAGCTCGAAGGCGTTCAGCACGCCGCCGAAGCCGGCCTCCGCGTCGGCCACGATCGGCGCCAGCCAGTGCGGCGCGTCCTGGTCGCCCTCCGACCAGGTGATCTGGTCGGCGCGCAGCAGCGCGTTGTTGATCCGGCGGACCACGGCCGGGACCGAGTTGGCCGGGTAGAGGCTCTGGTCGGGGTAGGTCTGCGCGCCGAGGTTGGCGTCGGCGGCGACCTGCCAGCCTGACAGGTAGATCGCCTTCAGACCGGCCTTGACCTGCTGCACTGCCTGGTTGCCGGTCAGCGCGCCAAGGGCGTGCACGTAGTCCTCGGTGTTCAGCAGGTCCCACAGCCGCTCGGCGCCGAGCCGGGCGAGAGTGTGCTCCTCCTGGACGGACCCTCTGAGTCGAACCACGTCCTCGGCCGTGTACGTCCGCTCGGTGCCCTTCCAGCGAGGGTTGGTCTCCCACTCGCGCCGCAGCTCGTCTGCGGCTCCCTTGAGGCGATCACTCATGGTGTAACTCCTTTTCGTCCCCTGGGTGCCTTAGTCCGAGTGTGTGCCCCGACAAAACGGTCGAACAAGGCCGACTCCAACGAAAGAATGAAGATTCTTCCTTTATCATCAATACTCATCGGTATTCAGATGGGAAGAACTTCATAGTTTTCGCTATGGACTAGACCAATTCCGGTAGTGCGCTTTGCGGCTTGCCGGTCGTGGGGCGCCGGAGGCCGAGGCTCCGGAATCCGGCCCCACGGTCACCGTCGGTCACCATCGGTCACACCGTCACCTCGGCGCCGGTCTCCGCGGTGCCCCCAAGGCCGCGGCGGCGCCCCGCCTCCTCCGTCCCACGGGGCAGATCGGAATTCCCGGCGTGGGTGCGGCGACGTTCTCCCAGGTGGCGCGTGGGGCTGTGAAATTTCCTAGGAAATTTCGTTTAGCATCGTGCTATGGCATCTTTGGTGGGTGAAGAACCGCTTTCCTTGACGCAGGAGCTCGATCTCATCGCGTTCGGCCAGCGTCTCAGGCACTTGCGCAAGCAGCGCGGCCTCACCCTGTCCGACCTGGGCGAACGGGTGAACCGGGCGCCCAGCCAGCTCTCCCTGCTGGAGAACGGCAAGCGCGAACCGAAGTTGTCGCTGCTGAAGTCCCTGGCCGCCGCGCTCGGCGTGCCGATCGAGGAACTACTGCGCAGGCAGGCCCCCAACCGGCGGGCGCAGCTGGAGATGGCCCTGGAGGAGGCGCAGCGCGACCCCCTGTACGCCGGGCTCGGCCTGGCCAGGCTGAAGGTCTCCGCGCGTGTCCCCAACGACGTGCTCGAACACATCCTCGGCCTCTACGGGGAGTTGCGCTCACGCCAGGCCAAGGGCACCGCCACCCCCGAGGAGGCCCGTGCCGCGAACGCCGAGCTCCGCCGCAAGCAGCGTGAACAGGGCAACTACTTCGCGGAGATCGAGCGGGCCGCCGCCGAGGCGCTCGCCGCGGTCGGCTACCGTTCCGGAGCGCTGTCGCAGAGCACGGTGCAGGCGCTGGTCAGCCACTTCGGCTACACCGTGCAGACGGTCCAGGATCTGCCGCGCACCGTGCGCTCCATCTCCGACCTGCGCAACCGGCGCATCTACGTCAAGCACGAGCAGGTCGGCATGCACACCCCCCGCACGATCCTGCTGCAGACCCTGGGCCACCTCTCCCTCGGGCACCACAAGCCCCGCGACTTCGCGGACTTCCTGCGCCAGCGGACCGAGGCCAACTACTTCGCCGCCGCCATCCTGGTGCCCGAGACGGCCGCCGTGCCGTACCTGAGGGAGGCCAAGAAGGACCGGGCGCTGAGCGTGGAGGACCTGCGCGACGTGTTCGCCGTCTCCTACGAGATGGCCGCGCACCGCTTCACCAACCTGGCCACCCACTTCCTCGACCTGAGCTGCCACTTCGTCCGCAACAACGCCGGCGGGATCATCTACAAGGCGTACGAGAACGACGGCATCGTCTTTCCCGCCGACGAGCAGGGGGCGATCGAGGGCCAGCGCATGTGCCTGCAGTGGTCCGGGCGCCAGGTCTTCCTGTCTCCCGACCGCTTCTCCGTCTACTACCAGTACTCGGACTCGCCCACCGGCACCTACTTCTGCGTCGCCCACGTCGACCCGTCGCGCGAGCGTGACTTCGCCATCACCCTCGGTGTCCCGTACCGGGAGTCACGCTGGTTTCGCGGGCGCGAGACCGTCAATCGCACCAAGTCGGACTGCCCCAACGGCGACTGCTGCCGCCGCCCGCCCGCCGAGCTGACCCAGCGCTGGGAGGGATACGCCTGGCCCTCGGCCCGGGGCAACTCCCACATCCTGGCCGCGCTGCCGCCCGGATCCTTCCCCGGCGTCGACGAGGCCGACGTCTACACCTTCCTGGAGCGCCACGCCATCCACTGAGCACGCGGTCCGGGCCCGGTGGCTCACTCCGCGGGCGGGGGCGTCCGGCGCAGCGTCAGGGACGGGTGGCCGTGGAACCGGTAGGCGCCCGCGCTGTCGGGGGCCTGAGCGCGCATGGACCGCAGCACCTCGGCCGGGGGCTCACCGCTGAGGCAGCGCCGGTAGAACTCCCGGGCCAGGCCCCCGCCGACCGGCCAGAGCGGCTCGACGACCCCGCTCGCGCCGGCGAGCAGGAACGCCTGGGCGTCCCCCGGTTCCTCCAGGAAGACGAACGGGGCGCCGGCCAGGTCACGGCCCAGCGCCTCGGCCGCGGATCCGCCGGCCGTGAGGTGGACGACGTCCGGCCCCTGGCCGAGCACGCCCAGGACGTCGCCGAGCGCGGAGGAGACCTGCGTGGCGCCGTACTCGGTCACCAGCGGGTGCGCCTGCGCCTCGTCGTACACCACCGCGACATGATCCGCCCGCGCGCTCACCGGGGGCGGCAGCTCGGGGCGCCGGCCACCGAGGGGCCAGCGGCCGGTCACCGCCTGGCAGTTCAGATAGCGGGGGAGCGAGGGGTCGTACGGATGCTCCAGCACGGCCAGCTCCCAGGGCACGTGCGGCTCCTGGGAGAGGATCAGCACGCTCGGGCGGCGCGGTGCCACCCGGCCGGCCACCGCGTTCAGCAGTTCCCAGAACCCCCTGGGCACGCGCGAGCCGACCTTCCGTCCCAGCTCCTCGGAGAGGCGACCCTGCCCGGTCAGCTGCCGGCCGAACTCCGAGGCCCGCATGCCGAGGTCGCAGAGCTCGGCCCGGTCGGGGGTGACGAAGTGCGGCGACCGGTAGGTCCACCACAGCCGTCCCGGCTCGTCACCGTGGACGATGGCCACCGTGACGTCCGCCGGCTCGCCCACGAGGGCCGGACGGATCCGGGTGCCGGCGACCGGCTCGGGCGGCTCCTCCCGGCCGAGCCTGCCGGGCGAGCCGTGCAGCGTGATCGAGCGCAGGCCGAACCCGACCACCTGGCCGCGCACCGAACAGATCGCCTGGATCTGCCGGGCGACCTCGGGCTCCTGCTGCGCGAGGGCGACGAGGCTGACCGTCGCGCGGGGGTAGGGCGACGCCGCGTCGACGCGCAGCCGTACCTGCCACCCGCCCGGTGCGTCGAAGCCCTCGGCGACGAGCTGGATGTCCAGCTCGACCGGCTCGCGCGGTGCCGCGCCGCCGTCCTGCCCCCGGCCCGGGGCGACGCCGATCGACACCTCCGTGCCCCAGCCCGAGACCGACTCGGTGGGCGCCTCGATCAGCGGGATCCCCTCCCACTCGGACTCGGGCGCCGGGGCGGGCGAGTCCCCGCGCCGCCTGCGAAAGGCCCCGGTCAGCCGGCCGAGCATCGAGGAGCCTCGGCTCCCGGCGGGCGGCGCCGGCGGTGCCTGCGGGGAGGGTGCCCGCGGTGTCTCGGACGGCGGCGCCTGGTCGGGGCGCATCCAGTCGAGACTCATGGCACCTGTGGGGGGCGGATCGTGGTATCCGCTGCCGTACCCGGCCCCGCCCAGATCCTGCGGGCCCGTGTCGGTGGGCACGGGGACCGCCTGTGCGGCGGCGAGGCCGTGCTCCAGGTTCAGCAGCGCGGAGAGCCGGTTCCAGGCCGGGCCGTACTGGGCGATCAGCATGACGATCGCGTCGGCCAGTTGCCCCGGAGGCCGGCTGCCGGCCTCGGCCAGCAGCGGATCCAGCCGGTCGCGAAGCTCCGCGGAGGCACCACCCATCAAGCTGTCGAGTTCGTCGCGGACGGCGCGTGCCGCCCGCAGCACGGCTACCGGGTCCATGCCTTCCCCTCCTCATGCCGGACTGGACTGATCTTCCCACCCGTGCGGTGGGGACGGGAGCCGGTACTTGCGCGGAATCAGCGCCACATAAGGTGATACCCGTAAGTACCGAGGTGATGGGAAGGGTGGGCTGTGCTGCCTGAGGTCGAGGCATGGCTACGCGAGCGCACCTCATCCTCGGGCGACTGGTCGCTGCCGGAGCTGCTGAGAGCCAAGGGTGAGACGACGATCAGTGTCGTGCTGCCCGCGCGCGATGAGGAGGAGACGGTCGGGGAGATCGTCACCGCGATCCGCCGCGACCTGATGGAGGCCGCGCCGCTCGTCGACGAGCTCGTGGTCATCGACTCCCGCTCCGTCGACGACACCGCGGTGCGCGCCGCGCGCGCCGGAGCGACGGTGATCGCGCAGGACGAGGTCCTGCCCGACCTCAAACCGCTGGACGGCAAGGGCGAGGCGCTCTGGAAGTCCCTCGCCGCCACCTCCGGTGACCTGCTCGTGTTCATCGACGCCGACCTGCGCGAGTTCCGCACCTCCTTCGTGACCGGGTTGCTCGGCCCGCTGCTCGCCGACGAGGCGGTGGTCTACGTCAAGGGCTGCTACGACCGGCCCCTGCAGAACGTGCAGAGCGGTGGCGGCCGGGTCACCGAGCTCGTCGCGCGTCCCCTGCTCAACCTGCACTGGCCGCTGCTGGCCGGATTCGTGCAACCCCTCGCCGGGGAGTACGCCGGGCGCAGGTCCGTGCTGGAGAGCGTGCCCTTCGTCACCGGTTACGGTGTGGAGCTCGGCCTGCTGATCGACCTGCTCGACCTCGCCGGGCTGGACGCCCTGGCCCAGGTCGACCTGGGCCGCCGGGTCCACTCCCACCAGTCGACGGAGGCGCTCGGCGGGATGGCCGCCCAGATCCTGCAGACCTCCTGGTCGCGCCTGGAGCGCCAGAACATGATGGTCTCCCTGCACAGCCCCTCGCCCCGCCTGGCCCAGTTCCGCCGGGGCGCGAGCGGCCACCAGGTGAGCGTCCGGGACGTCGCCGTCGCCGAACGCCCGCCGATGATCACTGTTCCCGCCTACCGCGCCGCTCGCTGACCACGTCGCGCGGGCGTGATCCCGGGCGGCGTACGGAGCCCGCGATGCTCGGGAGTGCGCGGCCCGGTGGCATTCCCGCACGGCGGTGAGCCGGGCCTCGGGAAGGCCGGCGGCGGTGAAGGAGATCTCGGAAAGCGGGGCCGCTCGCCGGTCGTTGCCGCAGAAGGGGCGGTCCTGCGGTTGCGCGGAGCGGTCCGTCCGCCGGTAAAGTTTGGGTGTTACCGTTGGTAACGCACGCTGAGGAGGCACGGACGATGAGCGAGAGCGGCTTCTGCCCGGAGCTGAGTGACGACGTGCGCGAGGTGCGTGACTGGGTGCACGACTTCGCCCGCTCGGTGGTCCGCCCGGCCGGTGCCGAATGGGACGAGCGCGAGGAGACCCCCTGGCCGATCATCCAGGAGGCCGCCAAGATCGGGCTCTACTCCCTCGACTTCTTCGCCCAGCAGTGGTTCGAGCCGAGCGGGCTCGGCCTGACCGTGGCCTTCGAGGAGCTCTTCTGGGGAGACGCGGGCATCGGCCTGTCCATCGTCGGCACCGGCCTCGCCGCCGCGGCCCTGTCGGCCAGTGGTACCCCCGAGCAGCTGGGCGAGTGGCTCCCGCAGATGTTCGGCACCCCCTCGGAGGTCAGGCTCGGGGCGTTCTGCGCCTCCGAGCCCGAGGCCGGCTCCGATGTGGGCGCCATCCGCACCCGCGCCGTCCTCTCGGGCGGCGACTGGATCCTCAACGGTGTGAAGACCTGGGCCACCAACGGCGGCATCGCCGACGTCCACGTCGTCGTCGCCTCCGTCGACCCCTCCCTGGGCGCCCGCGGCCAGGCGTCCTTCGTCGTCCCGGCCGGCACCCCCGGCCTGTCGATGGGCCAGAAGTTCAAGAAACACGGCATCCGTGCCTCCCACACCGCCGAGGTCGTCCTGGACAACGTGCGCGTGCCGGGGGCCTGCCTGCTCGGCGGCAGGGAGAAGCTCGACGCCAGGCTCGCCCGCGTCCGCTCCGGCGAGCGGGCCGGAGAGCAGGGCGCGATGCGGACCTTCGAGACCACCCGCCCCTCGGTGGCGGCGATGGCCGTCGGCATCGCCCGCGCCGGATACGAGTACGCCCGCGACTACGCCCGCGAGCGCGAGCAGTTCGGCCGCAGGATCGGTGAGAACCAGGCCATCGCCTTCCTGCTGGCCGACATGGCCACCCGCGTCGACATCGCCCGTCTGATGACCTGGCGTGCCGCCTGGATGGCCCGCAACAACCGCACCTTCGGCCAGGCCGAGGGCTCCATGTCCAAGCTGGTCGCCGGCGAGACCGCGGTCTGGGTCACCGACCAGGCCATCCAGATCCTCGGCGGAGCCGGCTACACCCGCGACCACCCGGTCGAGCGCTTCCACCGCGATGCCAAGATCTACACCATCTTCGAGGGGACGAGTGAGATCCAGCGCCTGATCATCGGTCGCGCCGTGACCGGCCTGCCCGTTCGCTGAAGATGCCGGTTTCCGCTGAGAGGCGTTGAGGGATGGGGGACAGCGCGACGGTGGCGGCGACCACGCCGGTACGTCAACGGCGCCCAGATCGCCCAGATCACGCTGACCGCCGACCCGTACGGCGGCGGCGTCCTGCGCGTCGGCGGTAACAGCGTCTGGGGCGAATCCACGATCTCGCCCGGACCGCCGCGCAACTCCGCTCCGTCCGGCGGTGCCTGCCTTGCGGGCCGGAGCGTCAACACCGTTCGACCCCTGGTCGGCGGTGTGTGGCGATCAGTTGTGCCCGGCGGTGACGTCGAGGTCGCGCGGGACGAGCCACCAGACGGCGAGCGCGGCGGCGAGCATGAGCACGCCCCCGGCCAGCCCGGTCATCTCCAACGACAAGGTGAACGCCGCCTTGGCCTGCTGGGCCAAGTGCCTCCCCGTGGCTCCGGCCTGGCGGGCGACCTCGATCGCGGCGGCCAGCGACTCGCGGGCGGCATCACCCGCGGTGGCCGGCAACGCCTCCCGGTACACGGCGGCGGCGACGCTGCCAAGCACCGCGACGCCGAGTACGCCGCCCAGCTCGTAGCTGGTCTCCTCGATCGCGGCGGCGCTGCCCGCCTTCTCTGGAGGCGCACCCGCCATGATGACCGCCGAGGCGATCGCCAGCGAGCCCATACCCAGCCCGATCAGCAGCAGCGACACGGCGATCCACGGATAGGTGGCGGGCGCGGCGTACAGCACGCCGAATCCCAGCCCGGACACCACCAGCCCTCCGGCCAGCACCGGGCGGGTCCCGAGGCGCACCGCCAGCGAGGGCGCCAGCGGCGAGAGCACCAGCGCGCCCAGCGCGGTCGGCAGCAGCCGCACGCCGGTCTCCAGCGGGGAGTAGCCGCCTACGAGCTGCATCCACTGCGCCATCAGCAACATCATCGCCGCCATCGCGATCGACGTGCTCAGCGCGGCGATCGTGCCCGCGGTGAACGGCCGGCTGCGAAACAGGCGAACCTCCAGCAGCGGATCGGAGCGTTTCAGGCAACGCCGGACGAACCAGGTGAGAGTCACCACGGCGAGGCCGAGGGTGACCCACGGGCCGATGTCGGCCGGACCCTCCTTACCGAACTGCTTGATCGAGTAGACCAGGGCGACCATCCCGGTGATCGACAGTGCCGTGGCGAACACGTCCCAGCGGCCCGGGCGCGGGTTGCGTGACTCGGGGAGCAGGAAGAGGCCGGCGACGATCGCCGCCGTCATCACCGGAACGTTCACCAGGAACGCCGCGTGCCAGCTGAAGTGCTCCAGCAGCAGCCCGCCCAGGATCGGCCCGAGCGCGCCGCCCAGGGCGGCCATCGCGGCCCAGACGCCCAGCGCGGTCGCCCGCTCCCTGGGTTCGGTGAACAGGGTGCGGATCATCGACAGTGTGGAGGGCATGATCATGGCGCCGCCGACGCCGAGCATCGCCCGCACCGCGATCACTTCGCCGGGTGAGTCGGCCCAGAGCACCGCCGTGGAGGCCAGTCCGAACAGTGCGAAGCCGGTGAGCAACATCTTCTTGCGGCCCCACCGGTCGCCGAGTGCACTCACCGTGACCAGCAGACCGGACAGCACCAGCGCGTAGACATCCACCATCCACAGCAACTCGACCGCGCCGGGGCGCAGGTCGGCCGAGATCGCGGGCAGGGCGACATTGAGGATGGTCATGTCCATGACGACCAGCAGCAGGCTCGCCGACAGTACCGCCAGCCCGGCCCAGCGCCGCCGCCGCGACACACCGGGCTCCGTCGACGGTGCGTAGGAGGTGCGCGTCATGCCCTCCTCCCGCCCTGCGGGCCATGTTCCCCGGCACTGCCCTGCGAATCATCTCCGCCATGGTGAGGATCGTGCTCGCCGGCGCCGCGGAAGAAGGTCTCGTGCAGCATCCCGGGAAGGTCGCGCCGGGCGACGTCGCCCCGGTTCAGGCTTTCCCGTACGGCGAGCAGCAGGCCGTACACCGTGTTGCTGATCCACCGCACCGGCAGGTCGGTCCGCAGGACCCCGGCGCGCTGGGCCGCCTGGTAGAGCAGGATCTCCCTGCCCTCCAGCTCATCACCGCGTTCCCGTAGTTCGGGCACCGACATCACCAGGTCGGTGAGCGCGAAGTTGTACTCCTCGGCCTCGTCGATCAGCCCACTCAGCATCTCCCGCAGAGCGGTGGTGATCACTACCGGTTCCGCGGAGCGGGCGGCCTGCTCGATCCCGGCCCTGTCCTGGGCCTCCTCCCATCGATCCAGCGCGCGGTGGCCGAGCGCGAGCAGCAACTCTTCTCGACCGCTGAAGTGCCGATGCAAGGTGGCGCGGCTCACTCCGGTCGCCTCGGCGATGTCGGCCATCGAGGCGGCAGGGTCGTGGTTGAGGTGCTGGATCGCGGCGACGATGATCTGATCGCGACTCACAGCCATCAGTCAACTCCGTATCTTTTGCGACATTTATGTCTTAAACGATACCTCGTTGTCTGAAAGCCTCACGTCGCCGGCTGCCGGCATTGTCCGCGCGCCGGTGGCCGCCGCCGTGTTCGGGGTCGTGGTGCCCAGGTCAGCGGGATGTGGCGTGCCGTGCGGCGCGGTAGCCGAAGACGACGGCGGGGGCGATGGTCGAGCCGGGGCCGGGGTAGGTGCGGCCCATGACCGAGGCGGTGGTGTTGCCCGCGGCGTACAGGCCCGGTATGGCCGAGCCGTTCTCGCGCAGGACGCGGGCGTGCTCGTCGGTGAGCAGGCCGCCCTTGGTGCCCAGGTCGCCGGGGTAGACGCGGACCGCGCGGAAGGGGCCCTTCTCCAGGGGGCCGAGGTTGGGGTTGGGCTTGACCCGCGGGTCTCCGTAGTAGTTGTCGTAGACGGTACGGCCACGGTCGAAGTCCTCGTCGACGCCGGTGCGGGCGAAGCCGTTGAAGCGCCCGACGGTGGCGCGCAGCCGTGCGGGATCGATGCCGATCTTCGCGGCCAGCGACTCCATGGTGGGGGCCTCAACGAGGAGGCCGGCGCGGCTCCACTTCCTGGCCTGCCCGATCAGGGCGGAGTTCAGGTAGCGCCGCGTGTGCCGGACATCGGTGATCATCCACATCGGGCCGGTCACGTCGTGACTCAGCATGGCGTGCCCGACGTCGATGTAGGACGCCGACTCGTTGGTGAAGCGCTCGCCGTTCGCGTCCACGATGATCGAGAAGGGGAAGGACCGCTCCGAGACGAGGAAGCGGGCCGTGCCGTCGGGGCCGACCAGGGACGCGCCCCACCAGGCGTCGTCCATGAGTTCCAGCGCGCCGCCCGCCCGGGCGCCCAGCTCGATGGCGGTGCCCAGATCGCCTTCCGGGGCGGAGGAGTAGCCGGGGACGCCGTGATGCCTCAGACGCCACTCGGTATTGTTCGCGAAGCCTCCGGCGGCCAGGACGACGCCGTGCCGGGCGCGGATCCGCCGCTGCCGACCGTCTTTTTCGACCACCGCGCCCACCACGCCGTCGTCCTCCAGGATCAGGTCGACGAGCGGTGCGGAGAGCCAGACGGGGGTCTGCTGGGTGCGGACGATGTGCATGAGCGAGCAGGCGAGTGCGCCGCCGATGCCGACCGGGCGCTTTCCGCCGGCGAAGGCGCCGAGTGAGCGGAAGACGAAGCGTGCGCCGCGGACGAAGCCGCCGGGGGTGGACCAGGCGCGGGCCAGCAACCACACGTCGTCGGTCATGAGCGGGAGCGGGATGCTGTCCTTGGCGCGGGAGGTGGCGTACCAGTCGCCGAGCAGCTTGGTGTCGAAGGCCGCGACCTCGATCGAGCGACCCACCTTGCCGCCCGGCCGGTCCGGATAGTAGTCGGGGTAGTCGGGGGATCTCCTCCACCTGACGCCCCGGCGGCCGAGGAAGGTCACGACCTCGGGAACGGTCTGGAGAAAGGCCGTCCTGCGCTCGTGCGAGGAGGCCGGTCCGGCGTCGCCGATGACGTCGTTCATGTACCGGAGGGCCTCCTCGGCGGAGTCCCGGGCACCGGCCCGGATCATGAGCGGGTTGGCCGGCATCCACAGCCCGCCTCCGGAGACCGAGGTGGTGCCACCCCATCTCGGGGTGCTCTCCACCATCAGGACGTCCATCCCGCGGTCGGCCGCCGCGATGGCCGCGGTCAGGCCCGCCGCGCCCGAGCCCACGACGAGTACGTCGACGAGGTTGTCCCACTGATCTGTCATCGTGACTTCCTTCGGATTGCGGGCGACGGCTCTGTCGGTGAACTCCCACAGAACCGGACAGTTGCGTCCGGTTGAGGTCGTAGTCTCTGCGATGAGTGCTCGCCGAGTCAACAGAGATGCCGGTGCGCGGACGGGCCGGTATGTCTCAGGCCGCGGACCAGCCGCCGTCCACCGGCACGATCGCGCCGTTCACGAACGAGGCGGCGTCCGAGGCCAGGAAGAGGGCGGCGTCGGCCATCTGCTCGGGCTGGGCCATCCGCTCGCCGAGTGCGAGCACGGGGCCGAGCCGGGCGGTGCCCGTCGGATCGAAGGTCGTGTTCGTGGCGATGCCGGTCATGGTGGGGCCGGGCAGGATGGCGTTGCAGCGGATGCCGTCCTTGGCGTACGCCCAGGCCAGGCTGCGGGTCAGGCCGACGACGCCGTGCTTGGACGCGGTGTAGGCCGCGCCGGCCGCGCCGCCGCGGATGCCGGCCTCGGAGGCGGTGTTGACGATCGCGCCGCCGCCCTGGCGCAGCATGTGCGGCAGGACGGCGTGGGTGACCAGGAAGGTGCCGGTCAGGTTGACGCGCAGCACCCGCTCCCACAACTCGACCGGTATGTCGGCGGGCAGGGCCATGGTGTCCACGATGCCGGCGTTGTTGCACAGTACGTCGACGCGTCCGTACGTGCTGATCGCCGTCTCGACCAGCGCGGCGACCGACGCCTCGTCGGAGATGTCGGCGGTGACGGGGACGGCGGCGTCTCCGATGTCGGAGGCGGTTCGCCTGGCGCTGTCGGGGTCGATGTCGCAGACCACGAGGCGGGCGCCGGCCTTGGCGAAGGCGACGGCCATCGCCCTGCCGATCCCGGAGCCCGCGCCGGTGATGAGGGCGACGCGGTCGTCGAAGGTGCCGGTGGTCAAGGGGGCGTCCTTTCGGTGGGGGCGGCGGTGGTGCCAGGGCTCCGGCGGTGCGGCCCGGGGTCAAGGCGGTGCTGTTGCCGTGGTGGTCGTGTCGCGCCGAATCGCGACGGCCGAGCATGCCCCGCCGTACCTGTGGCGGGGGACCGGCGTCATGATTCATGGCACTTCCGGAAATAACCGGACTATATCGTCCGGTTGCTAACATAGCCGCTGTGACTGTCACGCGTCGACCCAACAGAGGACCCGGTGCGGCGGCGGAGAACCGGGCGGCGCTGATAGCGGCCGCCCGCGAGGTCTTCGCCGACGCCGGATACGACGCACCGCTCACCACGGTCGCCCGCGTGGCCGGAGTCGGCCAGGGAAGCCTCTACCGGCATTTTCCGGACCGCGTCAGCCTCGCGCTGGCCGTGTTCGAGGACAGTGTCGCCGACTTGGAGGCGCTGGCCGCCGAACCCGGCACCACCCTTGCCGACATGCTGGCTCTGCTCACCGAGCAGACCATCGCCTCGACCGCGTTCATCGACATGGTCAGCGTGCCCTCGGCCGGTGATCTCCGCGTCGTCGAAGTGCGCGACCGGGTGGCCGGCCTGCTGGCCGGCACGCTCGCCGAGGCCCGGCGCGCCGGTCGGCTCCGCGAGGACGTCACCGCCGATGACCTGGTACTGGCCGTCGGCATGCTCGCCGGGCTGCTCGCCAGGCTCCCGGCCGCCGAGCGGCGCACGACCGCCGAGCGGGTGTGGGCGCTGCTCCGCCACGGAATCGAGCCCCGGCCCGTCTCCGGCGGATGAGCGCCGCACGGTTCGCGGACGGGCCGGGGCAAGGGTGAGACGGGGGCTCTCCCCGGACGGGCTCGCGACGACCGCTTCGGTGAGGCGGCGGCCTGGTGCCCGGTGTCACCGGCGGGCCGCTGCCGGCTCTGCTCCGGCCGTTCGGGAAGAGGCGGGTGTCACAGAGGTGTGGCGCGTACCCACCCGCGGTCGCCGTCCAAAAAACCGGAAACGGTCAGGCCCGCCTGGTTGAGTTCGTGTTCCAGGCGGTCGTCGTCGAGGCGGTGGCTGACGAAGGTCTGGGTCCAGCGCCGCTCGCCGATGGTGTACTCCATGGTGGCGTCGAGCAGGCCGGGGGCGGGGCGGCTGACCCGCGTCATGCTGACGGTGTGACCGGGGCCGGCGTCGCGTTCGAACGGCTGGACGGTGTCGTACCACTCGGGGGGTTGGCGCTGCAGGATGACGCAGCCGTCGGCGGAGACGTGCGCGCCGCAGGTGCGCAGGAACGCGGCGCGCAGGTCGTCGTCGGCGGTTTCGATGACGAACGACATCAGCAGCACGAGGTCGAAGGTTCTGGGCAGGGCCAGGGTCTGGATGGGGGAGCACACGGTCTCGGCGCCGCGGATGTGGGCGAGCATCTCGGGCGACTCGTCGACCGCGACGACCTCGTGCCCGAGTTCCAGCAGGCGGTGGGTGATCCGGCCCACGCCCGCGCCGAGCTCGAGGATGCTCGCCCCGGCCGGGATCGCGTCGTGGACGAGTTCGGGTTCGCCCCTGGGGGTGAGGGTGGTGTAGTACTCGACCGAGCAGCCGTCCGGGGTGATCGGTCCAGGGCCTGTGCCTTGGTAGAGCCGTCGTGGAGTCATGATCTCCATTCTGTGCGGCGGCGTGCCGGGACGCGGGCGGAGAGAACGGAGTGGTGGCCTTCGGGCGACGTCCGTTCCCCGGCCCGGCCCGGCCCGGCCGTCCGTCGTCGACGGCGTCACATGGCGAAGCTCGGCGGTGCGTCGTCCGGCCGCGTTCACCGGGGGCGACCGCGGGAGTGCGGGGCCGATCTCCGGCTCGGTCCGCCGGGGAAGCCGTTGTTCTCGATCACCGTACCGACACTTCTCAAGTTGTATGCAAAATCTTGTCATTTTCCTCCCCAAGTGCCATTCTTGGGGAATATTCGGTAAGGGTGTATACATGTCGACAGTCGATAGCCTGCGTAGCCTGATCCTCAACGGTCACTACGAGCCGGGCGACCACCTCGGTGAGGTCGAGCTGGCCGAGGCGCTGGGCGTCAGCCGGACCCCGGTCCGCGACGCGCTGCGGCGGTTGCAGGCCGAGGGGCTGGTCGAGATCACGGCCAACAAGGGCGCCAGAGTCGTGGTGTACCCCCGCGCCGACCTAGAGACGATCTTCGAGCTGCGCGCCAGGATCGAAGGACTGGCCGTCCGGCAGGCGGCGGCCGTCGCGACGGAGCAGGACATCGCGCGCCTGCACGAGCTGGCGGTGACCCTCGCCGAGCACGCGGAGCGCCGCGACGTCGAGGCGGTCTACCGCCTCAACGCCGACTTCCACCAGGCACTGGTCAGGCTCGGCGGCAGTCAGGTGCTCGCCCAGTCGATCAGCTCGCTGGTCCACTCGCCCGTGTTGCTGCGCACCTACGGAGCCTTCGACTCCGAGGCCATGCGCCGCAGCGTCAACCATCACATCGAGATCGTGGCGGCCGTACGCGCCGGAGACCCCGAATGGGCGGAGGCCGTGATGCGCGCCCACCTGTTCTCCGCCCGCGCGTCCCTGCTCGGTCCCCGTCGTCAGGAGAACAAGACGTGAGAGGCCTTCCGCTCGGAGACATCCGGGTCGTCGAACTCGGCCAGCTGCTCGCCGGGCCGTTCTGCGGCCAGCTGCTCGGCGACTTCGGCGCCGAGATCATCAAGGTGGAGGACCCCGGCAGGGGCGACCCCATGCGCCAGTGGGGCCGGGAGAAGCCGTACGGCCAGTCGCTGTGGTGGCCGGTCGTGGCCCGCAACAAGAAGTCGGTCACCTGCGACCTGCGCACCCCCGAGGGGCAGGACCTGGTCATCAGGCTCGTGGAGCGGGCGGACGTGCTGCTGGAGAACTTCCGGCCCGGCACCCTGGAGCGCTGGGGCATGTCCCCGGCCCGGTTGCACGAGATCAATCCCCGCCTGGTCATCACCCGGGTGACCGGGTTCGGCCAGAGCGGCCCCTACGCCCCCCGAGCCGGATACGGCTCGATCGGCGAGGCCATGGGCGGCATCCGCCACGTCACCGGCGACCCCGACCGGCCGCCGGCGCGTGCCGGCATCTCGCTGGGCGACTCCCTGGCCGCCACCCACGCCTGTGTCGGCACGCTCGTCGCGCTGCACGAGCGCGAGCGCAGCGGCAGGGGCCAGGTCGTCGACTCGGCGATCTACGAGGCGGTGCTCGCCATGATGGAGTCGATGGTGCCCGAATGGCAGCAGGCCGGCTACCAGCGTGAGCGCACCGGCACCGTGCTGCCCAACGTCTCGCCCAGCAACGTCTACCCGACCAAGGACGGCGACACCATCCTCGTCGCCGCCAACCAGGACAGCGTCTTCACCCGCCTGGCGACCCTGATGGGCCGGCCCGAGCTGGCCGCCGACGAGCGCTACGCCACCCACGGCGCGCGCGGCGCGAACATGGCCGAGCTTGACGAGATCATCGCGGCCTGGACCGCGGGGATCCCCGCGGAGGAGTTGCTCCGGTCGCTGCACGAGGGCGGTGTCCCGGCCGGGCGGGTCTACACGGCCAAGGACATGTTCGCCGATCCGCACTTCGCCGCCCGTGAGGCCATCGTCCGCGTCCCGCACCCGGACTTCGGCGAGCTGGCCATGCAGAACGTGGTCCCCAAGCTCTCCGACACCCCCGGAAGCGTGCGCAGCGCCGGGCCCGCGCTCGGGCAGCACAACGAAGAGGTCTACCGCGGGCTTCTCGGCCTGACGGAGGCGGAGTTCACCGGCCTGTCGGCCGCCGGAGTCATCTGACACCAAAAGGAGCCCCCCCCAATGCCCCACCAGCCCACCGTCCGCGTTCTCACGCCCGAGGAACCTCTCGCGCACCGCGCGGCGGGTGCCCGCCGGCTCCGGAGCCGCGTGTGATCAGGGACCACGACGAGGTGTACGGGCGTTCCCTGCCCTTCGGGGAGCGTCCGGCGCTGATCCTCATCGACCTGATGCGCGCCTACTTCGAACCGGGCGCCGAGCTCTACATGGGTTCGCGCGACTGCCTGGACTCGGCCGCGCGGGTCCTGGCCGCCGCCCGTTCGGCGGGCGTTCCAGTGATCCACACCAGGGTCGCCTTCGGCCCCGGCGGCGTCGACGGCGGCCTGTTCTTCCGCAAGGTGGCCCCGTTGCGCCACCTGGTGGACGGTGGCGGGCCGCTCGGCGAGCTGATGCCGGAGGTCGCGCCCGGGCCGGGGGAGACGGTGATCGTCAAGCAGTACGCGAGCGCCTTCTTCGGTACGGTGCTGGCCTCGACGCTCAACGCGCTGCGGGTGGACACGCTCGTCATCGCGGGCGTGTCCACCAGCGGCTGCGTGCGCGCCACCGCCGTCGACGGGATACAGCACGGGTTCGTGCCGGTCGTGGTGCGGCAGGCGGTCGGGGACCGCGACCCCCGGCCGCACGAGGCGAACCTGTTCGACATCCAGGCCAAGTACGGCGAGGTGTGGGACGAGGCGGCGGTGCTGGAACGGTTCGGTCCGCCGACCGTATGAGGATCACCCACCCGGCCGGGTCCGCGGCCTGTCCGTACGTGGGGACCGGCCGCCGGTCCCCACGTACGGGCGGGCCGTCCTGCGACGACCTCGCGGACGTGTTCCCTGGACCCTTTTGGCATTTGCCTAGTCCGGATCTCTCACTGTTGCCATAGGAGAATCGAAGTTTCCAAAATTCAGGTAACAACCCCCCGCGTGAAAGCTGGTGAAGCATCATGCGCTCCTGGACGATCAGGGTCTGTGCGATCCTCCTGATCCCCTTCCTGTTCCTCACGGCCGCCCCCGCCCTCGCCGCCGACCTGTCCGCCCCGGGCTCCCACCCGGTCGGCTACTCCGACGTCAGCGTCTCGGCCTCCGGTCGCTCGTTCAGTGCCCGGGTCTACTACCCCGCGACCTCGGCGGGAAGCAACACGGCCGTCGCGGCCGGGCAGTTCCCCGTGGTGGCCTTCGGCCACGGGTTCTTTCAGAGCATCAGCAAGTACGCCTCTCTGGGCGGCCACTGGGCCTCCTGGGGCGTGATCACGGTCATGCCGACCTCGCAGGGCGGCCTGCTCCCCAGTCACAGCGCCTTCGCCGATGACCTGAACGCCGCGCTGACCTGGATGGTGGCGCAGAACACCGTCGCCGGGTCGCGGTTCAACGCCCACGTGCGTACCGACCGGCTGGGGCTGTCGGGGCACTCGATGGGCGGCGGCGCCAGCGTGCTGGCCGCCGCGCGCAACCCGGCGGTGCGGACGGTGACGAACCTGGCCGCGGCCGAGACCAACCCCTCGGCCGTGGCCGCCGCGGCCACCACGGCGGTTCCCATGCAGTTGGTCGCCGGTGCGGGCGACACCGTCGCGGGCCCGTCGGGTCACCAGATCCCCATCTACAACGCCAAGCTCGCTCCCAAGCAGCTGCGCACGATCGCCGGTGGTTTCCACTGCGGCTTCACCGACTCCGGCGGCCTCGGCTGCGACAGCGGTTCGATCACCCGGGCCGCCCAGCAGACGATCACCCGCCGGGTGACCACCGCCTGGCTGCTGTACTACCTCCGAGACGACGCCGCCCAGTACGACGCGGTCTGGGGCACGGCCGCACAGACCGACCCGGACGTTCAGTTCCTCGGCGTCCGGTAGCGGGCCTCCGGCGCACCCGCCTCGGCGGTCCGGGGCGGGTGCAGGGTCGGCGGCCAGATGCCGGGCACGAACAGGCCCAGCACGAAGGCCCGTCCGGCCAGCGCCGATCGGCTTTCCGCGCCGAGCTTGATGCGCAGCTGTACCAGGTGATAGTCCACCGCCTGGCGGGTCAGGTACAACCGCCGGGCGATCTGCGCGTTGGACGCGCCTTCGGTGACCAGTTGCAGCACCGTGCTTTGGAGCGGGCTCAGCGCGGGCGCGGCGGAGGAGATCTCGTCCAGTACGGTCACCACCCGCCAGGGCAGGCCGTCGGTGCGGTGTTCGACGGAGGCGCTGATCCGGGCGCGGATCACGGTGCCGTTCCCGCGGACGAGCCGTATCCGGGTCCGGTAGACGTCGAGCCGACCGAGGGCCAGCATCTGCCAGTAGGGCCGCTGTGTGTCGATCTCGCCGGGTGCGAGCAGTTCTTCGGCCGGGAGGCCGTCCAGCTCCTCGGCGGTGCGGGCCACCGCGGCATGGAAGGCGGGGTTGCTCTCCCTGACCCTGCCGAGCCTGTCCACCGCTGTGATCGGGATCCAGGCGCGCTCGAAATACACCTGGTACCGGCCCTTCATGACCGCACCATAGCTGGTCTCCTCCGAACGGATTCATTCGCGTCGCGGGGATCGAAGGCCACATGTCGTCGGCTGTTCAAGAGCATGTCGCGGGCGGGCCGCCACCGTCAATCGCCCGCGTGGTGGGCGCCGGAGGAGAGCCGCCCTCGATCGAGATCTATGTGTACTCATGTTACCTCTAGAGAAACAATGTTTCCAAGAAGTAGGATTCGCGAAACCAGAGGAAACGTCTAGGAGGCGACTGTGCCGGACAGGGGCGCGCGGATGGAGTCCGTCGACCGTGGGGCCGTTTCGGCGGCCAAGGGACCGCCCGAGGGACCTGAGGGGCGGATCCCGCTCACGGTCGCCGCCGGAGCCGTCGTCGGCCACGAGCCGTGATCTCGGTCCTGTACGGCGGGCTGGCCCTGATCCAGCTGGCTCTGGCCGTACAACTGGCGCGATCAGGCCGGTGGATCCCGTTCGTGGTCGGGATGGGGGTCGCCTACGACTCGGCGGTCGTCGGAGCCGGGCGGCTGATCGGCGAGGGGCCGGGGCTGGAGGCGCTCAACACCGGCCGCTTCGCCGTCCATGCCGTTCTCACCCCGCTCCTCATCGTCCACGGGGCGGCCCTCGTGCGTCGCGGACCGGTCGTTCCGGCGTGGGGTCTGGCCGGCGTTCTGATCGTCTTCGAGGTGGTGGGCCTGGCGGATCTGCGGCTGGAGCCCCGATGGTGGTCGGACACCCTGCGTTACGTTTCCGCGGATCCGTCGGGCCCGCCGATCCCGGCGCTGATCACCACGGTGATCCTGCTGGTCGTGGGGATCGTGCTGTGGATGCGGTGGCGCACGCCCTGGCTTTTCCTGGGCGCGGCCGCGCTCCTGGCGACCGCGGGTGCCGCCGTGGCGTTGCCCATCCTGGGCAACGCGGGTGAGGCCGTACTGTTCGCGGCCATCGCGGCGACGGTCGACCGCGATGGCAGACGAGGGGCGGCCGGAGTCGGCTCGGGAAGGGGCTGACCCGGGATACGGCTGTGCGGTCAGAGACCCTCGCCGTCCCAGTAGCCGCGGGAGCGGGAGCGGACGGGAAGGCTTGAGATGACGGGGGCGGGGATGGGGTCGCCCGACTTCCAGGCCCGGCCATGTCCCCGGTCGTGGGCGCCCGCGTCGGTGCGCTCGTCGGGGTGTTCCAGCGTGGCGGGATCGGCGCCCCAGTCGAGGGCGGGCGCTCCGTGCGCGTGCCCTTCCTCGCGGTCGTGCGGGTGGTCGTGCGGGTGGTCGTGGTCGCCGTGACCGCCCTGCAGGCGGGCCGCGTCGACGGCCTTGGCGATGGCGATGAGGCTCTTGTCGGTGCCCTGGCCGTGCGGGTGGACGTCCGTGTCGACGGCGCCCTGCTCGCGGGCGTACGCCAGGGACGCCCGCAGCATCTCCAGGTCCTGCTCGGTGCGGCGGGAGGGGCCCCGGCCCAGGTCGTGGGCGGACTGGGACCAGCGCATCCGGCCGCCTTCCGGGCCGTAGTTGATGGCCTCGCCGCCCCAGCGCACCCATTCGTTCTCGGTGTACCAGTTGTGCAGCTCGCCGTCGGAGCGCAGCAGCCAGGTGGCGCCGCCCTCCATCGTGGTGAAGTGGCCGTGCTTGACCCGGGCGGGGCGGAAGAAGTAGGTGCCCAGGTCCAGGGTGCCGAAGTTGTACTCCATGTGACCCTGGACGGTGTACGCCTCCTCGTAGCAGGGGTGGTGGGCCAGGCGGTGGTCGGCCCAGCCCTCCTGGGCGTGGACGAGGCGGGTGTAGAAACCGGTGACCGGGTCGACGTGCAGGTACTTGATGAACAGGCCGGGCATCGGCCCGGCGTTCGGCACCGCGTCCCACCGCATGGCCTCGGAGTCGATGACGATGACGTCCTCGCGAGCCCCTTCCCAGCGAGGTGCGGCCAGGCTCTGCACGGGGTCGAAGCCGGCGTCGCCGTACTCGCGGTAGTGCAGGATCCGAGTGCCCTCGGCGAAGGTGACGGCGTCGGCGGGAACGCCCTTGGGCAGGTAGAGGTAGCCGCCCTTGCCGATGCGGCGGCCACCGTACGTCATCGAGCCGTCGAGCACGTAGTACTCGGTGTTGGCATGGTGGATGCCGGGGCCGCGGCCCCAGTCGGTGTGGAAGTCGAGGCGCAGGGAGCCGGAGCCGTCCTCCTCGTCGGCCGACAGCCGTCGCTCGCTGGCCCTGCCCTCGCCGCCGGGCAGTTCGGCGGCGTGCCAGATGTAGTCGTCCTCGTGGATCATTTCGACATGCGGCCGCATGAACGGTTCTCCTTAGTGGTTGTCACGCAACTCGCGCTTCAGGATCTTTCCTGCGGCGTTGCGGGGTAGTGCGGGAACGAACTCGACCTGCCGGGGAAGCTTGGGGCCGGCCAGCCTGGTGCGGCAGTGCGCCGCCAGTGCCTCGGCGTCGACCGCGGCGCCGGGCAGGACGACCACGAAGGCGGCCACCTGCTCGCCCCACCGCTCGTCGGGCAGGCCCACGACGGCGGCGTCGGCGACGCCGGGGAAGGAGGTCAGGACCTCCTCGACCTCGCGCGGGGCGATGTTCACCCCGCCAGAGATGATCATGTCCTTCTTGCGGTCGACGATGTAGATGAAGCCGTCCTCGTCGCGTTCGACGATGTCGCCGCTGGTGAGGAACCCGTCGGGGGTGGTGCAGGCGGCGGTGGCGGCCGGGTCGTCCAGGTAGCCGTTCATCAGGTACGGCGAGCGGCTGAACAGCTCGCCCCGGTCGGCGGGGTTCCCCTCGTCGTCCACCACCCTGACCTCGGTCATGAACCACGGGCGGCCCACCGAGCCGATCTTGTCGCGGGCGTCGGCCGGGCGGCAGTCGCTGATGATCCCGGCCTCGGTCGAGCCGTACAGCTCGTGCACCCCGACGCCGGGAAAGGTGTCCAGCACCCATTCCTTCAGCGCGCGCGGTAGCGCGGCGGCGTTGAAGTACAGGGTGTCCAGCGAGGACAGGTCGTGGTCGCGCAGCGCCTTCTCGCCCAGGGCGCGGAGCATGTGGGCGTGGGTGGGCACCAGGAAGACCGACTGGGCGCGCTCACGTTCGATCATCGCCAGCAGCCGTTCGGGGTCCCAGCCTCGCAGCATCGCGACCGTGCCGCCGGTGTGCACCGGCGCGTAACCGAAGGCGAACCCGGCGCCGTGGTACATCGGGGCCACGGCGATCGTCCGGCGGCCGGGGCCCAGGCCCCACTCCAGAGCCGAGGCGTAGAAGGTGAGCGACCGCGACCGGTGGCTGATCACCACGCCCTTGGGGCGGCCGGTGGTGCCGGAGGTGTAGGCCACGCAGAACGGCTCGCGCTCGTCCACCTCGATCCGCGGGTCCCTCGCGCCCACTGTGGCCAGGGCCGCGTCGTAGGACGGCCCGAGCCGGTTGCCGCCCATGGACAGGACCGTGCCGGGCAGTTCGACGCCGTCCACCGCCGCCGCCAGCGCCTCGTCCAGGATGAGGGCGCGGGCGGCGCAGTGCCCCAGGATGTAGGCGGTCTCGCCGGGGGTCAGCCGGGGGTTGAGCGGCACCATGACCAGCCCCGCCTTGGCGATGCCCGCCGCGGCCTCCGGGTACTCCATCCGGTTGCCGAGCAGCAGCGCGACCCGTTCGCCCGGCCGCAGTCCGGCGGCCAGCAGGGCGTTCGCCAGGCGGCTGGACCGGTCGTCCAGGCCGCGATAGGTCAGTCTCCGGTCGCCGTCGACCACCGCGACCGTCGTGGGAGCGGCCGCGGCGAGCTCGCGGATTCCGCCTGCGATGGAGAGCTGCATGAGATCCTCATGTTTCGCATGGAGAAACGGCTTTCCATTATTGGTAGCATGTTGCGCGCGAGGCGCGTTCGTCAACGGAGAGCCGGGGTGGGGGAGGCGGGCGGGAAGTCGCCCGCGCGCCCGAGAAGGGCCGGCAGCGGCGCGCCGAGCCGCTCACCGATGTAGGAGGCGGCCGAGAGCAGCCGGTCGAGGTCGACGCCGGTGGCGATGCCCGAGCGGCGCAGTGCGTAGGACAGGTCCTCGGTGGCGATGTTGCCGGTCGCCGCCGGGGCGAACGGGCAGCCGCCGATTCCGCCGCTGCTCGCGTCGAGCGCGGTGGCGCCCGCCTCGACCGCGGCCAGCGCGTTGGCGTAGCCGGTGTTGCGGGTGTTGTGGAAGTGGAACCGCAGTGGCAGGTCGGTGACCTCGCGCACGGCCCCGGTCAGCCGCCGCACGTCGGCGGGCACGCCCACGCCGATCGTGTCGGCCAGCGCGATCTCGTCGGCCCCGGTGTCCGCGCACCGCCGCACCAGCTCGGCCACGCCGCCGGGGGCCACCTCGCCCTCGAAGGGACAGCCGAAGGCCGCCCCGACGGTCGCGGTGACCCGCAGCCCGGCCGCGTGGGCGCGGGCGGCGATCCCGGCGAAGGAGTCCAGCGCCTCCGCGACCGTCATGCCCTGGTTGCGCCGGCAGAAGGTCTCGGTCGCCACGATCGTGACGTTGACCTCGTCCACCCCCGCGGCCAGGGCCCGGTCCAGGCCACGCCCGTTGACGATCAGACCTATGTAGCTGAGC
This sequence comes from Streptosporangium sp. NPDC049248, assembly GCF_040678965.1. Classification (NCBI taxonomy): domain Bacteria; kingdom Bacillati; phylum Actinomycetota; class Actinomycetes; order Streptosporangiales; family Streptosporangiaceae; genus Streptosporangium; species Streptosporangium sp. NPDC049248. The sequence continues at coordinate 33,796 of NZ_JBFAQY010000040.1, read as the reverse complement.
CCGTCGCGCCGGGGGACGCGGGCCATCACCTGCTCGGCGTCGGCCATCTGGGGGACCAGGCGGGGGTGGACGAAGCTGACCGCCTCGATGCGGGTGAGGCCCGCGTCGGCCAGTGCCTCGATGTAGGCCACCTTGGCGTCGGTGCCGACCGGGACGGCCTCGTTCTGCAAACCGTCCCGGGGCCCCACCTCAACGATGTTCATGCGGGGAGAAGACATGTTCCAGGTGTATCAGTGTTGTATGCAATGAATCTACATATACGATGATTTTTGAGATTTTGTCAGCAGATTGTATGCAACTAGCGCTGCGAGATCACCGTGACCTTCGGGTCGGAGGCGTCGCCGAAGCCGTAGACGTAGGCCGCGGCCAGGGTGTCACCGAGCGAGGCGCGCAGGAACAGCCCGCTCCACTTGGCCGCGGCGTCGATGCTCTCCTGCTGCGTCAGCGTCTGCGGGGTGGCGTCGGGAACGGCGCCGGCCGGGGTCTGGGTGTCGGTGAGACCGAAGTGGTTGGCGCCGGTCACCGTGACGAGCGCCTTGGGTGCCGCGCCGAGACCGTTGTAGGTCGCCAGGGCCGCCGCCGGCAGGTTGTTGCCGTCCAGGCCGCCCTGGACGAGGGCGACCGGTACCCCGGCGTTGGCGATCGGGACGGCGCCGCCGCCGGGCGTCGTCGTGCTCGCGCCATAGAAGACCGCCGCGCGCAGCGCCGCGGGACGCTGGTAGACGGGCCCGAAGCAGAACGGGACCGTGCAGGTGTTGCCGATGGCGAACAGCCCGGCGGCCCCGCCGAAGGAGTGCCCGAGCAGGACCAGCCGGTTGGCGTCCAGCCGTCCGGCGACCGGGGAGCCCGCGCGGGTGTTCTCCGCCGCCGCCCACGTCACGGCGGCGTTGGTCTGGGACTGCTCGGGGAAGAGCCCGGAGATCGGGCCGACGGCGCGCTGGTGGTTCGGGACGGCCACGGCGAAGCCGAAGCCGGCGACGATCTTGGCGAATTCGCTGTAGCTCTCCCTGGGCACGTTCGCGCCCTGCAGGAGCAGGGCGACCGGCAGGGGGGTCTGGGCGGCCGGGTAGTAGACGGTGGCCGGGTCGTTGCCGATCTGCGTCTCGTACTGGCCGACCCAGGAGGGCGACGTCAAGGTGGCCGCGGTGGACACGGTGGACACGGCGGCACCGTTGGCGAGGGCCGCCGACGGCGTCAGCGCGGTCGCCACGGTGAGCGCCGCGGCGACCAGCCCGGCGCGAATCCGCCGAGTGGACGTAGTGGAAATAGGCATGCTTCCTCCAGTGGGGGTGATTTACGGCATGGGGAAGAAACGGTCGAGGACCGTACTCGGCACTCGCGTGGCGAGAGGTGGGACGGCGGGGAGGCGGGCCCCCGGTGTTCGCGCGGCCGGGGTGGGCCCTCAGTGCTCGCGCGGCGAGAGTGGGACGGCAGGGAGGCGGGGCCTCTGGTGTTCGCGCGGCCGGGGTGAGGTGGTCGAGGACGGGCCCTCAGTGTTCGCGCAGCAGCCGGCCCGCGCCGTACACCTTGTCCTCGACGCCGTTGTCGCGCAGCGCCATCCACCAGGTGGCGGCGTTGATGGCGATGACCGGCTTACCGAGCCACCGCTCGGCCTCGTCGGCCAGGCCGACCATGGACAGGTTGGTGCCACACTGCACGATCGCGTCCACGTCGGGGGAGTCCACCTCGATCAGCGCCTCGCGCAGGGTGGATTCGGTGACGTGCGCGATCGACACGGCCGTGGGGCACTTCAGGCCCTCGATGGCGACCACGTCGAAACCGATCTCGGAGAAGAACCGCACCACGTTCTCGTCGCCGACCGGCTGGTAGGGGGTGACCACGCCGAGCCTGCGCGCGCCGTACAGGTTCAGCGCCCGCTCGCACGCCTCCGCGCCGGTCGCCACCTCCAGGCCGGTGAGGTCGTGGATCTGCTTGACGAACTGCCGGTTGCCCTCGACACCGCCCCAGAAGGTCTCGGCGGACATGCCCATCACCATGTAGTCCGGCTCGCAGGTCATCACCCGCTCGCAGGCCGAGCCGATCTCCTCGCGGATCTGGTCGAGCAGGCGCTCCATGCCCTCGTTCCCGGCCATGTTCTGGTCGCGGATGTGGATGCGGCTGAAGTGCGCGGTGACCCCGGGAACGGTCATCCGGTAGAAGTCCGGCTCCACGATCGTGTTGGTGGACGGGGCGATCACGCCGAACTTGCGGCGCCAGCCGAGCGCGTCGGTCATCGTACGGCCTCCAGCCGTCGGGGGCGGCACAGCCGGAACGCGGCGATCGCGAATCCGGCCTGTGCCGCGCTGTTGGACAGTTGTTCGACCCATTGCAGGGCCAGCGTCTGGTCGGGTCGGGCGGCCAGCGGGCTGAGGATGAAGAACCCCAGGAGTTGCAGGCCGAACAGGGCGGCGGTGAGCGGGTCGCGGTTCCGCTGGGCGGCCAGGATCAGGTGGACGCCACTGAGAGTGGCGAAGACCGTGGTGCTGACCAGCAGCGGCAACATGCCCCCGGCCAGCGCGGCGCCACCCGCGCACAGCAGGGACAGGCCGATCACCAGCGGCGGGACCCAGCGGGGCGTCCGGGAGTGGTGGTGGCTGACCAGGATCCAGGCCAGCAGCCCGAACCCGGCGGTGAGCAGCGGGAACAGCAGCTGCTCCAGCCAGGTCAGGTCCGGGCCGCCGAGCGCGACGGTGAGCTTCCACGACGCCTTGGCCAGCCCGCCGGCACCGATGAGAACCGCGGCGAGCAACACACCCGGCCGGTATCTGGCGTCCACATGCCGGGTGAGCAGGATGACACCGCACGTCGTCAGCACGACCGGGACGAAGTCCTCCACCGCGAGGGGGACGGGATACTCGCTCACGGGATCACCCGGCGTTTCGAGAAGGGGGCCGAGGCGAACCGGGCGAGGATCTTGCCCTGGGTCAGCCAGCGGACGTGGGCGCCGTTGCGGGTCCGGGTCAGCGCCTGCTCGGCGAGCCACGGGGTGACGGTCTCGACCCGGTCGGCCAGGATGTTGAAGATCCGGGCGGCCTTGGCCAGCTCGTCCGGCGTGTAGTCGTGGATGAGCAGGTCGGTGACGACCATGCCGGGGCTGAGCAGGCCGACCGAGACACCGGGCGGCACCTCCTTGGCGAGTGCCAGGGTGAGGTAGGTCACCGCCCGCTTGCTCGCGCCGTAGACGGACAGACCGGCGACCGTACGGCCGTCGCTGCCCAGACCCTCCATGTTCCACACGTGGCCGCGACCCTGCTCGATCATCCCGCTGATGGCGACCGCGCTGCCGTTGACCACACCGGTCAGGTTCACGTCGACGACCGCCGCCGCCTCGGCGGCCGGGAGCTCCCAGAGCGGCCCGCGTGTCTGGGAGATCCCGGCGTTGTTGATCCAGATGTCGACCGAGCCGAACCGGTCGACGGCCGCGTCCCACAGCGCCTGAACCTGGGCGCGGTCGGCCATGTCCGCCGCCATCCCCAGCACCTGATCGCTGTCCAGCGCGGCCAGCGCCTTCTTGACGGACTCGTCACTGCGGCCGCAGAAGGCGACTCGCTGCTTGCGGGAGAGGAACTCCCTGACCAGCCCGAGCCCGATGCCCCTGGTGCCGCCCGTCACGACTACGACCATCGAAGTACCCCGTGGACGACGGCGGACAGCACGTTGCCGTCGAACAGCTCGTAGGCGACCGCCATCGTCTTGCCGGCGCTCATCCCCGGGGTGGCGTCGATCATGAACTCGCGCCCCTTGAGCTTCCAGACGTCGCGGAAGTGCAGGCTGGAGTAGTTCGCCCGGCCGTACGCCTGCGCGTTGCCCCAGGCCTCGGGACCCTCGTAGAAGGAGCGGAAGCCGTCACGCCGCACCTCGACGGTGTGGCGGCGGTCCAGGGCTCCGGACCAGGTGACGTGGTGGCGGGCCCGCAGCAGGTCCAGCGGTTCCACCTCGACCGTGACGTCCACGGTGCCGCGCGGCTTCTGGTCGGCGCCGAAGACCTCGCAGGTGCCGGAGAAGGCTCCCGGGGTCTTGGTGGGCAGGATGTGGGGCACCGGCCCGTTCCGGGTCTCGGCCGCCAGCCAGTCCGCCACCTTGGCGGGGTCTCGGGTGTAGAGGCCGTTGAAGCAGCCGACCACGGCGGGACCCTGGTAGAGCATCGAGGAGTAGACCTGGACGTCGTCGTCGGCGAGGACCTGGTTCCAGGTGTTGAGGTCCACCTGCCAGCCGGGACCGTAGTAGTGGGAGTCGACGAAGGAACCGTACGGCTGGCCGGTGCCGTAGAAGTCGGGGCCGGTGTAGACGCGGTTGGCGTCGGAGTCGACGACGCCGAACGCGAACGGGGCGCCGAGCCGGAACCTTCCGGCCATGGGGCCGCCGCCCTCCAGGCCGCCGTCCATGTAGTAGGTGGTCACGCCGTCGACGAAGTCCGAGGAGCGGCGGATGTCCTCGTATCCCTGCCAGGTGCCGGTGGCGTCGAACAGGGAGGGGCGGCCGTGCCACTCTCCGGCGATGCGCCGCTGCCATTCGCTGGGTTGCGTCGTGTCGGTCACGAGATCAGTTCTCCACGTACGAGGTCGGACTGTTCCGCGCCGATGAGCCGGGTGACCTGGTGCCAGACCGGGTCCACCTCCGGGCTGAACAGGTTGGCCCGGTTGGCCGTGTCCCGGGCGGCGAGGTCGGTGTCGCCCTGATCCGGCACACCCGCCTCGAGCAGGCTCAGCCAGTGGTCGAGGTAGGTGTCGACGGTCGGGCCGAGTTTCGCGAAGGCATCCTCGGTGGCCCGGCAGACCACCATCCAGGGGGACATCATCGCCCGCTGGCGGGGGCCGATCGCGGCGGGGGAGACGCCGTCGATCCTCCAGGCGGCCTCCAGTGGCTCCGTCAGCGGCAGGAAGCAGGCGTCCAGATACCCCAGATGGGTCGCCAGTTCGAGGCGGGGGATCAGGTCCAGGTGCATGGCGTGATAGTCGGCCGAGGCGACCGCGTCCAGCGTGAAGTGCGGCACGGCCGACTCCGGCCGGGTGAACGCGAAGATCATGTGACTGTCCAGCCCGATCATCGGCACCACCAGGCTGACCGCCACCACCTTCGCCGGTCGCGCGTCGCCCGCGGGCTCCGAGGCGGCAGGGCCGAAGGTGCGCAGCCGGCCCACCGGGGCGGGGGACATCGGGCTGGTCAGATCGGTGTCCGCGATGGGGGACAGTTCGGTGGCGGCGAGCAGGCGGTCGAGGACACGCTCATTCAGCGCGGCGGGCAGGCTCATCGGTGTTCTCTCCTCGGGGCTTGTGCACCCAGGCGCGGGCGAGTTCGGGATTGTCGCGGCGGGCCGGGGAGGGGATCACCGTGGCCTCGCGGCGCGCGGCGGCACTGTCGGCGTCGTCGTCCTCGCCGATCCACCAGCCCCGGTCGATCAGCTGCTGGCGGCGCCGCCGGTAGGAGACCTGGAGGGCGTCACTGCGGATGTGCAGCTCGGCGGAGAGGTCGAAGGGCAGCAGTTCCGGCCGCTGGTTCTCGACGATCGGCCGGTCCTGTTCGAAGATCTTGCCGATCCGCTTGGCCGCGCTGGCGTCCGCCCACTTGCCGGTGTAGAAGGTCCGGTAACCGACGATCTTCACGAGGGTCCGGTCCCTGTTGAGCGGAATGTTGTGGTCGTACAGGATCAGGTCGCCGAAGGGCAGCCGCACGTGCAGCTTGACGATGTTCGGCAGGTACCAGCCGTTGCTCACCACCACAGGCTGGCGTTCCTTGGTCCGGTAGAGCATGCCCCAGATGCCGGGCGCGGGCGGCGGGCTGAACTGTACGTCGGCCTCCGCGTGCCATTCGGTCTCTGTCACCTCGTAGTCGGGGATCTCCGGCCTGCCCGGGTCGCCGAACGCGCTGCCGTGCACGAACGGCGTGTGGGCCGCGTCGACCACGTTCTCCAGGGCGCGCTCGTAGTTGGCCTCCAGCACGGTCTCCCAGTAGACGGCGCGGTACCTGGGGTCGTCGTGCTGGGGGATGTGCGGGATCGGCGGCCGCTCCTCCTCGGGCAGGTCGCCGAGGAAGGCCCAGACCATGCCGTACTTCTCGACCACCGGGTAGGCGTCCACCCGCGCCTTCTTCGGGATGCCCCGCCCCGGCGGGTTGGCCGGGATCTTCATGCAGGCGCCGTCCGACTCGTACTCCCAGCCGTGGTAGGGGCAGACGACGCGGTCTTCGACGACCTTGCCCATCGACAGTGCGCCGCCGCGGTGCACGCACAGGTCGGACAGGCACGCCACGCTGCCGTCGCGCTTGCGCCAGATCACGAAGTCCTGACCGAGGCAGGTGATCCGTCGCGGCCTGCTGTCGACCACGTGGGCGAACTCGACCGCGTACCAGAAGTTCTTCAGCACTTCTCCTCCTAACGGCGATGCAGGCCAGGCAGGCCGTCGAGTTCCGACCGGGCGTGGTCGTCACCGCACAGGTGTGTTCGCAGGAACATGGTGATCAGTCCGGCGAGGACCGGTTGTGGTTCGGCCTCGGCCGGCAGGTCCAGGAAGGCCCGCGCGGCGGTCGGGTCCACCGGGTCGGCGATCCCGAAGTGGTTGGCCCCCTCGATGACGGCCAGCAGGTGGGATCCGTCCCGGTCGGTGAGTGCCTCGTCGAACGTCCGGGTGACGGGATCGGCCGGGTGTTCCTCCTGGCCGTACCGGTCCGAGCTGCCCATGATCACGCCGTCCCTGGTGCCGACCGAGAGCAGGACCGGGCAGTCCACCTGGGCGGGCACCACGGTCCCCGCGGGCCAGCCCAGCATGGTGGCCACCATGGTGTGCGCGCCGTAGGCGAACACGGCCTTCACCTCGGGGAAGTGCCGGGCCGACTGCAGGACCAGGGAGCCGCCCGCCGAGTGCCCGCCGAGCGCGACCCGCTCCAGGTCGATCGCGCCCTTCAGCAGGTCGATCTCGGCCAGCGCGGACAGGATCTCCGAGATCGCCGGGCAGGTCGGGCGTGAGCCGTAGCTCCCGGGCCGGGCGGCGTCCAGGTCGACGCCGGGTGTCAGCCCGTACTCGCCGCCGAACAACTCGCCCACCCGGTCGAAGGTCACGCAGACGAACCCGGCGGCCGCGATCTCGGTCGCGAGCCATCGGTAGGCGTCCTGACCCACGTTGATCCCGGACAGGAACAGCACCACCGGGTACGGCCCGCCTTCCGGCCGGAACACCCCGGTCAGCCGGTCACCGTCCGGCGCCGCCGGGTAGTAGACCTTCAGGTGCGAGGTGTCGAACGGAGGGTCGCCCCCGGTCTTCGCCGCCCACCACAGCGATCGGATCATGTGGGCCTCGGCAGCACGCGGTCGCCGCCCCACAGTGCCCGGACCAGTTTGTCGGTCGTCTCCTCGCCGAAGTAGCGCACGCCCATGACGTTGGCCGGGTCGCGGTCGGCGATGTTCCGGCGGATCGCCAGGTCGGTCGCGGCCAGCGCGGGCCGGTCGGCCTCGGGCACCGGGTCGGCCTCGTCCACCCAGCGCAGCCAGCGGTCGACGCGGGCGTGGAGCAGTTCGCGGACCACGTTGATGTGCTGCTGGGCGCGCGGGAAGGAGTAGCAGTACGCGTTGGACGACAGGCTCGCGCGAACGAACCCGGCCCGGCTGGTGAACCAGGTGAAGTCCGGGTTCTCCTCCTTGAACCGCACCCAGTCGGCGTCCAGCGGCGCGTAGTAGCGGTCGTGGTAGTCGCCGTGCTCGACCGGGTTGACCCGCGGGATGAAGTCCTGGTAGAACCAGCCCTCCGGCCAGACCAGCAGCGCGATGCCCAGGTGCGGCACGTTGATCTGCGGGCCCAGCCAGGCGGTCAGGTGCAGGTTGGTGAAGCTCGCCTTCGGGTTGCCCAGCCAGGAGTGGACCATCCAGTCCATCTCCGGCCCGGTGTAGGCCTCGATCCGGCCGCCGGGCCCGTCGGGATAGGTGCCGTAGCTGTCGAACCGGTCGCTGGAGGGGTCGCGCGTCAGCTCGAACCTGGCGTCGATCTTCGCCTTGAGCTCGGCGAGTATCGTGCGCAGCTGCTCGAAGGTCTCGGTGACGTCGATGACCGGGGACTCGTCGAGCATCTGCTCGACGTACTGCAACGTTTCCTTCATCGGTTTCCTTTCTGAAGTGCGTCCACCAGCCGCCACGGTCTGCCGTCCACCAGGTCGGTGCCGCGTGAGACGTGTCGGTTGACGGCCTGCGCCGGGTGGAGATCGGCGCTTACCGAGCGGTCACCGTTCTTGACCGGGGTGACGATCGGGTGGCTGATGCGGCCGCTGAACGGGCCTTCCCAGGCGGTCCAGAGGGTGAAGTCCCGGGGGGTGGCCAAGATGGCCCCGGCCAGGCCGGCCGGTCCGTCGTGGCCGGCGGCGACGACGTTGAGCCGGTTCTCCGCGGCCCGTTCCAACAGGCCGTACTCCAGCTCCCAGGCTTCGGAGGGGGTGAACGGCACCGCGACGACGTCCGCGTCGGCCAGCGCCGCCAGCCTGAACGTCTCGGGGAACAGGGCATCGTCGCCGACGATGACGGCGAGCCGGCCCCAGGGCAGTTCGAAGATCTCCAGGCCGTCGCCCAGCGAGGTGACCCGCCCGGCGTGCCGGGTGACGGGGTGCAGGGCACGCTGCCGTCCCACGACCCCCTCGCCCGAGATCAGCAGTCCCTCGTGCGCCCCCTGGTGGATCTCGCTGAGCACCACGTGCGCCGCGGTCCCGCGGACGGCTCGCGCCGCCTCCTCGGCACTCACCCCGCACAGCTCGGGGAGCACGATCAGTTCCGCTCCGCCCGCGGCCGCCTGTCCGATGAGCTCTTCGGCGGTGCCCGGCTCGTCGCGGGGTCTGACCACGGCAGCGGTCAGGCGCTCGGCTCCGGCGGGCGCCCGGCGGCCGCGGGGCTCGGCGGCGATCGGCCGGTAGAGGGCGGGGCGGCGGGCGGCGAGGATGTCGGTGCCGTCGGGGCGGAGCTTGGAGTCGGCGAGGGTCACGTCGATGTCGGCGACGACCACGGCCTCGCCGGCCCGCGGTGCTCTGGCCACGACCGTGCCGTCCGGGGCGACGATCTGGCTCTCGCCCGCGCCGTGCAGCCACTCCGGCGGGACGCCGAGCCCGGCGCCGACGGACTCCAGCATGTCGGCGGGGATCAGCGGCCCGACCTTGTTGGCGGCGACCACCCACACCTTGTTCTCGGCGGCGCGGACGGGGATGTGCAGGCTCGCCTCGTCCACGGCGAACGAGTTCAGGCTGTTGAGCAGCACCTGCGCGCCGCGCAGCGTCAGCCCGCGGGTGACCTCGCTGATCACGCCCTCCATGCAGGCGTACATGCCGAGCCGCCCGAGTTCGGTCGAGATCACCGGGCCCACGGCCGTCCCGGGATCGAGGTGGTCGTTCTCCGCGCCCATCAGGGTCTGCTTGTCGGCCTCGCCGAGGAGGGCGCCGTCCGGGCCGTAGAGCAGGGAGGCGCCGGTGGTGCGCCCGTCCTCCCTGGCGAGGGTGACACCGATCTTGACATACGCGCGGTGCCCGGCGGCCCGCTCGGAGATCGCGGTGAGAAACGGGTCCCCGTGGCGGCAGGCCAGCCGCCGGGCGTGCGCGCGGTCCTCGTACCAGGACAGGTGGTTGCAGAACTCGGGCAGCACGATCAGTTCGGCTCCCTGGGCTGCGGCCGAGTCGATCGCGCGCAGACAGGCGGCCAGGTTGGCGGCCGGGTCCTGGCCCGTCTCGAGTTGCGCCGCGGCGACGCGTACCATGTGCACTCCTCGATTGTTACGTCTAGAGAAACGGTGTTTCCGAGACATAGGATCTCGCGAAACCGGAGGAAATGTCTAGGAGGCAATCGTGCTGACCCACGTGGTGCTGATGAAGTTCGCCGACCCGAGGGACGCGCCGAAGGCCGGGGAGCTGCTGGAAGGCATGGGAGGCCGGGTCGAGCAGATCCGGGATCTCGTCGTCGGCCTGGATGTGATCGGGTCGCCGGTCTCCTACCACCTGTGCCTGATCACGCGGCACGAGTCCGCCGAGGAACTGCGCGGATACCAGGAGCACCCGGCGCATCTCGAGGTGGCGGCCTGGCTCCACCCGAGGCTCGCAGCCCGTGCCGTGGTGGACCACGACTCGTGATCCAATCCTGCTAGTCTCCTTCCTCGAAACAAAGTTTCTCTATGAGAAACACCACGCGGGGCTGGAGGATGAGATGAGAAAGCTCCACTTGAACGCCTTCCTCATGGGGGTGGGTCACCACGAGGCCGCCTGGCGCACCTCGGGCGCGGACCCATCCAGAGTCACCGATATCCGGCACTACCAGGAGCTGGCCAGGACCGCCGAGCGGGGCAAACTCGACTCGGTGTTCCTGGCCGACTCCCTGTCCTTCTGGGGTGACATCAAGTACCACACCCTGGGCGGACTGGAACCGTTGACGATGCTGGCGGCGATGGCGGTGGTCACCGAGCACATCGGCCTGATCGCCACCATGTCCACCACCTACAACGAGCCGTTCAACGTGGCGCGCAAGTTCGCCTCGCTGGACCACATCAGCGGCGGCCGCGCCGGGTGGAACATCGTCACCTCGGCCAGCGAGTCGGAGGCGCGCAACTTCGGCGGGAGCCTTCCGCCGCACGCCGTCAGGTACGCCAGGGCCACCGAGTTCGTGGACGTGGTCACCAAGCTCTGGGACAGCTGGGAGGACGGCGCCGTCCTCGGCGACCAGGCGGAGGGCATCTACGCGGACAAGGAGAAGGTCCGCGCCGTCGAACACCAGGGAGAGCGGTTCAAGGTCAGCGGGCCGCTGAACATCCCCCGCTCGCCGCAGGGCCGGCCGCTGCTGGTCCAGGCCGGCTCCTCGGAGGACGGCAAGGAGTTCGCCGCCCGCTACGCCGATGCCGTCTTCACCGCGCAGCCGGTCATCTACTCGGCCCAGGCGTTCTACGCCGACTTCAAGAAGCGGGTCGTGAAGCACGGCAGGAACCCCGACGAGGTGGCGATCCTGCCGGGCCTGTCGGCCATCGTCGGTTCCACCGAGCGTGAGGCGGCACAGCTGCAGGAGGAGCTCGGGGCGCTGGTCGTTCCCGAGTCCACCGTCGCCACGATCTCCGAGATGCTCGGCGTGGACCTGACGGAGCACCCGCTCGACCAGCCGCTGCCCGACATCCCCGGGGTGGTCGAGGGCCAGCGGAGCCGGGCCGGGGTCATCGTCGACATGGCCCGGCGGGAGAACCTGTCGTTGGAACAGCTGATCCGCCGCCTGTCCGGCAACCGGGGGCACCGCGTGGTGGCGGGCACCCCCGAGCAGATCGCCGACCAGATCGAGGAATGGTTCGTCAAAGGCGCCGCCGACGGCTTCAACGTGATGCCCCCGACGCTGCCCGGCGGCCTGGACGACTTCGTCGACCACGTGGTGCCGGAACTGCAGCGCCGGGGCCTGTTCCGTACCGAGTACGAGGGCCGGACCCTTCGCGGGCACTACGGTCTCGCGCGCCCGGTCGTGGCACACGCGTAGCGGTCAGGTGCCGGGGACGGCCGCGACCAGTGCCCTGGTGTAGTCGTGCGAGGGCCGGCCGAGCACCTGCTCGGCCGGCCCTGTCTCGACCAGCCGGCCGGCGCGCATCACCGCGACCCGATGGGCGACGGCGCTCACCACGGCCAGGTCGTGCGAGATGAACAGGTAGCCCAGGCCGCGCTCCTCCTGCAGCCGGAGCAGCAGGTTGATGATCTGGGCCTGCACCGAGACGTCCAGGGCGGTGACCGGCTCGTCGAGCACCAGCAGGTCGGGGGAGAGGGCCAGCGCCCTCGCGATGCCCACCCGCTGCCGCTGCCCGCCGGAGAGCTGGTGCGGGTGGCGGTCGGCGAGTCCCGGGTCCAGGCCCACCTCCGCGAGCAGGCCGGGCACGTCCCCGCGCACGCCCTGCAGGCGCAGCGGCTCCCGCACGATCTCCCCGACCGTCCAGCGCGGATTCAGCGAGGTCGAGGGATCCTGGAAGACGAGCTGGAAACGGGATCGCAGCGGGCGCAGCCGCCGCCGTGACAGGGGGGCCAGCTCCACCCCGTCCAGGCGCACGCTCCCACCGGTGGGCTGCGTCAGCCGCGCGACGCACCGGGCCAGCGTCGACTTCCCGCAGCCGGACTCGCCCACGATCGCGAGCGTCTCGCCCCGGTCGACCTCGAACGTCACACCGTCCACCGCGTGCAGCGCGCCGTAGCTCTTGCGCAGGTTCGTGACGCGGAGCAGCGGTTCAGCCATCCTGCACCGCCCAGCAGGCCACGCCGCCGACGAGCGGCGGGGTCTCTTTCGCGCAGCGGTCGAGCGCGACGGGACAGCGGGGATGGAACGCGCAGCCGGGTGGTCGTGACTTCGGCGCGGGTGGATACCCGGGGATCACCGGCAGCGGCCCCCGGCCCGTGCCGACTCGCGGCCGGGACCGCATGAGCGCGGCGGAGTAGGGGTGGCGGGGCGCGCCGAGGACCTCCTCCACGGTTCCCGTCTCGACCAGGCGGCCGGCGTACATCACCGCGATCCGGTGTGCGGCCTCGGCGACGAGGCCGAGGTCGTGGCTGACGAGCACGGTCGCCGCTCCCGTCTCCCGCTGCGCGGTACGCAGCACCTGCATGACCTGCTCCTGGACCGTGACGTCCAGAGCGGTGGTGGGCTCGTCCGCGATCAGCAGCGACGGCCCGAGTGCGATGGCCATCGCGATCACGATCCGCTGCCGCTGCCCGCCGGAGAGTTCGTGCGGATACCTCCCGGCCCGCTCCGGGCCGAGGCCGACCTGCTCCAGCAGCTCCGCGGCCCGCCGCCGCGCCTCGCCGCGACTCACGCCGTGGATCCGCAGCACCTCCGAGATCTGCGTGCCGACCCGCATGAGCGGGTTGAGCGACGTCGCGGGGTCCTGGAAGACGAAGCCGATCCGGCGTCCCCTGAGCCGTTCGAGCCTGGCCTCGGTGAGCTCGGTGCCGTCCAGGACGGCCGTCCCCCCGGCGACCCTGGCGGGGCCGGACAGCAGACCGGCCACCGCGAGCATGGTCATCGTCTTGCCGGAGCCCGACTCGCCGACCATGCCGAGCACCTCGCCCGGCCGTACCTCGAAGGAGACGCCGTCCACGATCCGCACGCCGCCGGCGGTCACCACCAGGTCCTTCACCTCAAGCATGGTCGTCCATCCGAACATCGAGGGCGTCACGGAGTCCGTCGCCCAGCAGGTTGACCAGGAGCACGGTCAGGGTGAGCGCCAGTCCCGGCCACAGCGGGATCCACCAGGCCGTCTCCAGCAGTTCGCGCCCGTCGCTGAGGATCGTGCCCCAGGAGGGGGCGGGGGGACGCACGCCCAGACCGAGGAAGGACAGGCCGCCCTCGACGAGCACCATCGTGCCGACCACGAAGGTCCACATCACCAGGTTGGCACTGGCCACCGCGGGCAGCAGATGCCGGGTCAGCACGCTCAGGTGACCGGCGCCCGCACCGACCGAGGCGGCCACGTAGTCCTCTCCCCTGACCTGCTTGACGATCGTCCGGGTCACCCTGGCCGAGGTGACCCAGCCGGCCAGGGTGAGCAGTGTGACCAGGATCGGGGTCGAGGAGCCCACGACACCGATGGTCGCGATCGCCAGCACCAGGAAGGGAAAGGCGATCCACAGGTCGCCCAGGCCCATGATCAACCGGTCGATCCAGCCGCCGAGGTAGCCCGAGAGCAGCCCCACCACGATTCCCACCGCGCAGGCCAGGGTGCTGGCCGCGAAGCCCACCAGCAGCGAGGTCCGCCCGCCGACCAGGACGCGCGCCAGCAGATCGCGGCCGAGCTGGTCGGTGCCGAGGGGGTGGCCGGCCAGCGCGCCCTCCATCCAGAACGGCGGCGCCAGTTTGGCCGGCAGATCCTGCTCCAGCGCGTCCACGCCGAGCAGGAGCGGCCCGACCGCCACGGCGAGCGCGATCAGCACCAGTCCCGCCAACGCGATCCGCACCGACGGCCTCATCCGGCCGCCTCCCTTCTGACCCTGGGGTCGGCGAGCGCGCCGAGCACGTCGCCGACCGCGCTGACCGCGACCACCAGTACCGCCACCACGAACACCGTCGCCTGCACGATCGGGTAGTCCCGCTGAAAGATCGCGTCCACCAGTTGTTTGCCGATCCCGTCGTAGGCGTAGAGCTGTTCGACGATCACCGTGCTGGACAACAGGTAGGCGCTGTCGACCACGAGGAAGGCGAGCACCGGCGGGAAGGCGTTGGGCAGCGCGTGTCGCGCCAGCACGCGCAGGCGGCTGCCGCCCTTGGCCAGGACCGTCCGGATGAAGTCCTGCGAGAGCGCCTCCAGCAGGCCGGCCCTCACCAGCCGCACGACGCGGGCGACGGTGAAGGCGGCCAGGGTCAACGTCGGGAGCACCGAGTGCAGCGGGCTCTCCGATCCGTAGCTCGGCAGCCAGCCGAGCCAGAGCGCGAAGACCAGCAGGAGCAGCATGCCGAGCACGAAGTTCGGGACCGCCTGGGCGGCCGCCGCGCCCGCCGTGATCGCCCGGCCGGAAGGACGGCGGGCCCGGGCCGCGGCGAGCATGCCGAGCGGGACGCCGATCAGCAGCGCGAGCGCGAGCGTGGCACCGACGACCTGCAGGGTGAGCGGCAGCCGGACCAGCACCGCCGAGATGGCGGGCTCCCCCGTGTAGGCGGAGACGCCGAAGTCGAGCCGGGCGACATCGCCGAGGAACGCGCCGTACTGCGTCCACAGCGGCAGGTCCAGGCCGAGCTCGCGGCGGACCCGTTCGATGTCCTCCAGGGTGCCGCCGGGGCCCACGAGGACCGCGGCGGGATCACCGGACAGACGCAGCAGGAAGAAGAGCAGGGTCAGTACACCCAGCACCGTCACGGCGAGCCGGACCAGCCATACCGCGCCCGCGCGCAGCACGCGCGGGCCCGTACGGTCTGTCTTCATGCACCCTTCCTGGATTCGGCGAGCAGTACGTTGCCGTCGCTGTTGAGCGTCAGGTCGGACTTGGACGAGTGCACGTAGACCGTCTGCGGCCAGGCCAGGAAGACCACCCCGGCCTCGTCATGGAGCCGCTTGGCCATCGCCTTGATGATCGTCTCCCGCTTGGCCGGCTCCATCTCGGTCTGACTGCTCGCGAACAGCTTGATGTACTCCTCGTCCTCCACGTGCCGCTGCACACCCTTGGGCTGCGGGCCGAGGCGGTTGACGCCGGAGATGTCGTGCAGGTCGACGTAGTCGGTCTGCCAGTACAGCAGGGGGGTCTCGCTCTTCTTCAGCAGCGAGGTGATGAAGCTCGACAGGTCCTGGATGACCACCTCGCACTTGATCCCGACCTTGGCGAGGTAGCCGGCGGTGATCTCGGCCTGCTGCTTGAAGAGGGCGGTGGTGGCGATGTTCAGGGTCAGGCCCTCGGCGCCGGCCTCCTTGAGCAGGGCCCTGGCCCGCTCGGGGTCGTGCGGGAAGGCCTCCAGCGAGGGGTCGTGACCGAGGTAGCCGGGCTGGAGCAGCTGCCCGTTGGGCACCTCGCCGTAGCCCGACAGCCCGGAGGCGACGAACTCCTCCTTGTTGACGGCCAGGTTGAGCGCCAGCCGCACCCGCTTGTCGCGCAGCTTGGGCTCCACCTCGCCGATCATGCTCAGGATCGCGCAGGATCCGGCCGGGACGGGCTTCACGACGAACGAGCCGGCCAGCTCCGCCGCCACCGAGGGCGGCAGGCCGTAGGCGCCGTCGATCTCGCCGGTGCGCAGCGCGGTGGTCAGCGTGCCCGGGTCGGGGATGGAGACGATGCGGGCGGACTTGACGCTCTCGGACTTCCGCCAGGCGTCGGGGAACGCCTCCAGGTCGATGCTCTTGGCCGGGGCGTAGGCGGTGACCTTGAAGGGGCCGGTGCCCGAGGCGACGCTGCCCGGCTTCTCCTTGAAGATCGCCGGGTCGGTGATGGCCAGCCTGGCCAGCCGGTTCAGCAGGATGGGGTCAGGCTTGTCCGTCGTGATCCGCACGGTGTCCGGGCCGACCACCTCCGCGCCGGAGAGCGTGCCCATCTGCCCGACGCGGAAGGCGAACGCCGGGTCACCGGAGAGCAGCCGATCGACGTTGGCCTTGACCGCGGCGGCGTCGAAGGCGCCGCCGCGGTGGAACTTCACACCCTGGCGGAGCGTGAACTCCACCGTGAGCTCGTCGATCACGCGCCAGGCGGTGGCCAGAGCCGGTTCCAGCTTGCCGTCCGCGCCGAACGTGAGCAGCGGCTCGTAGACCTGGGCGCTGAAGGTGGCTCCCACATTGGAGAGCGCGGCGGCCGGGTCGAGGGAGTTGGTCAGGGCCGGGGAGGCGACGACGAGCGGCGCGCCGGCCGCTCCCGCCGCGGCCGTTCCCGTTCCGGCCGTCTTCGGCGTGGTCGCGCACCCGGTGGCGAGCGCCGCGGCAGCCAGCCCGCCCATCTGCAGGATCCTTCGGCGAGTGAGTTCCACGACGCCACCTTTCCTGTATCTCTATGAGATACGCCGTTACGATAGAGGAAACCTAGGAGGGGATTGGGAGATCGTCAAGGGGTGCGGCCCCGTGGCTGGGGGAGATCCCTGGGACTTCTCCCGCGGTGCGCTTCGAACATCCGCAACCTGTCATGACCTGTCATGGCCGGAGGTCGCGGAGGCCGTGCGGGCCGCGGGGAACGCGGGGAACGCGGGGAACGCGGAGACCGCTGGACGGCCGCGGCGCGGCGGGGGCATGCCCGCCGGGCCGCCCCGGGCGCTCGCGGCCTGTCTTCGGAAAGGTGTGGTCAGCCGGGGTAGGCGCCCGCGGCCATACCGCCTCCGCCGGGACGGAACGCGGCCGGGGCGTGGACGACCGTGGACTGGACGTACTCCAGCAGTCCCTCCTCGCCGTACTCGCGGCCGTAGCCGCTGCGCTTGACCCCGCCGAAGGGCGCGCGCAGCGACATGCCGGTGCGGTTGTGCGTGTTGACGAAGACGAACCCGGCCTCGAACCGGTCCGCCAGCGCGAAGGCGCGCTCCTCGTCGGCGGACCAGACGGAGGCGCCCAGGCCCAGCTCGCCCGCGTTGGCGCGGGCCAGGACCTCGTCCTCGTCGTCGTAGACGAGCAGCGGTACCGCCGGGCCGAACTGCTCGTCGGCCACCAGCGGCGCGTGATCGTCCAGGCCGATGACCAGCTGCGGAGTCACGAAATATCCTGATCCCGGGTCATGGCCGGGGGCGGATCGGCCCAGCGGCACCGCCCTCCCGCCTCCGACGGCCACCGAGGTCGCCACCAGCGCGCGGATCCGGGAGGCCGCGGTGGCCGAGATGACCGGCCCCATGGTGACCTCCGGATCCAGGGGGTCGCCGACCACCAGGACGCGTTCGGCCGCCGCGACGTACGCCTCGGTGAACTCCGCGCTCCGCGCCCGCGGTACGTACAGCCGCTTGGCCGCCATGCACACCTGCCCGCTGGTCGCGAACGAGGCCATGACCAGCCGCTCGTAGTCGGCGTCGGTCAGCGTGTAGTCCGGCAGGAAGACCGCCGGGTCGTTGCCGCCCAGCTCCAGCACCGAGGGGGTGATCATCGCCCCGGCCGTCGCGGCGATCTCCCGCCCGGCGGCCTCACCGCCGGTGAACGCCACCTTGCGGACGAGCCGGTGACCGACCAGCGCGCGGCCGGTCTCCGCGCCGCCGTGGATCACCCAGGCGGCGGGCAGCATGGCCGTGATCTCGGTGACGGTCAGCGGTGCCAGCGGGGCGGGCTTGAGCACGACCGTGTTGCCCGCCACCAGCGCGGGCCCCAGCTTGAGCATCGCCAGGATGATCGGGGCGTTCCACGGGGTCACGCAGCCCACCACCCCGTACGGCTTGCGCCGCACCACCAGCCGCCCGGCGTCGTCGTCGACCTCCAGGGAGGCCAGCGCCGCCGGGGCGCGGTCGCAGGCCCAGCGCAGGAAGGTGACGGCGAACCCGATCTCGCCGTGACAGTCGGCCAGCGGCTTGCCGGTCTCCCGGGCCAGCAGTGTCGCCAGCTCCTCCAGCCGGGCGGACACGGCGTCGGCGGCGTGCCGCAGGGTGGCGACCCGCTCCGCGACCGGGATCCGCGACCACTCGCGGAACGCGTCGTCGGCCCGGCGGACGACCTCGTCCACCCCGGTGGGGTCCGTGACCGGCACGCTTCCGACGAGCTCGTCGACGCGAGCCGGGTTCTCCCTGACGATCACGGTCTCACGCATCGGATCTCCCTACGCGGGCTCTTGTCCCGCGGTGGTACGGACGAGACGGGGGCCCGCCCCGGGCCCGTGACCGCACGGCGCCCCGCCCCCGGTCAGCGGGCGTCACGAGAGGAGATCAGGCCGGTGCGCGGCGGGCGCGCTCGCGCGGCCGTCAGCTCGGCCGGCGCGAGCGCCGTGGCAGGGCCCACCGGGCCTGTCCCGGCCGGCGGCACACTCCTCACGGTCGCCGTCTTCCGTGGAGGGCGAAGCCGCCCTCCACCCCGACGACTCTGGCGCCCGTGAAGAAACGGAGGGTCTCGTGGGTGCCCTCCTCGCCCAGGCCGGACAGGCCCCAGGCCGGGCGCGGGGTGGACAGGTGCAGGCTCATGACGCTGGAGCCGTTGACCTTCACCTCGCCGGCCCGGACACGCCGGGCGACCGTGAGGGCCCGCTCCTCGTCCGTTCCCACGACGTACCCCTCCAGCCCGTACGGCGTGGCGTTGGCCAGGCCGACCGCCTCGTCCACGGTGTCGTAGGGGACGACCGCCGCGGCGGGGCCGAAGATCTCGTCGGTGAGGTCGGTGCCGGTGATCAGTGTGGGGGCCAGGAAGTTGCCGTCCTCCGGTACGGTCCCGTACGACACGGCCCGGCCGCCCGCGGCGGCGATCGCGTCGCGGACCCGCCGCAGATGGACGGAGTGGATCAGCGGGCCGAAGTCCGTCTCCTCCTCCAGCGGGGGGCCGGCGCGCAGCGCGCGCAGCCGCTCGCCGACGGCCTCGACGAGCTCGCCGAGGCGGTCGCGGGGCACGATGAGGCGGCCCAGTGCCCGGCACCACTGGCCGTTGAGCGTGGTGAGCAGGTCGGCCGCGGCCCGGGCGGCGGTCTCGGTGTCGGCGTCGGGCAGGACCACCAGGGGGTTGTTGCCGCCGAGTTCCAGCTGGGCCGGGCGCAGGCCGGCGGCGCAGGCGGCGGCGACCGACCGGCCCCCGGCCAGGCCGCCGGTGAAGGAGACCGCGCGGACGCGCGGGTCGCCGACCAGCCGCTCGCCCGTCCGCGGGCCGCCCTGGACGAGCTGGAAGACACCCGGGGGGAGCGTCTCATGCAGGACCCGGGCGAGCAGCTGGGAGCCGTAGGGGGCGTATTCGCTCACCTTGAGGATCACCGGGCAGCCGGCGGCGAGCGCGCTGGCGGTCTTGTGCGCCGCCATCGGCGCGGGGGCGTTCCACGGCACCAGGCACAGGGCGGGGCCCAGGGGAAGCCGGTGCACCTCCACCGTGCGGCCGTCCTCACGGGTCTCGGTGCTGAGCAGCAGGCCCTCGCGCAGTTGTCCCGCGGCCAGCCGGAACGCGCCCCCGATGATCATTCCCAGCGGGGCGGTCTGGCGGATCGGCACGCCGGTGGCGAAGGACTCCAGGGCGACGATCGCCGGGATCCGCGCTTCGAGCGCGTCGGCGGCGGAGCCGAGGATCTCGGCCCGGCGTTCAGGCGAGGTCGCCGCCCAGGAGGCCGACGTGTTCTCGGCCGCGGTGAGCGCCGCGCCGACCCGGGCGGCGGAGGTGCCCACCGCCCGGGTCACCGGCTTGCCCGTCGCGGGGTCCTCCAGGTCGAAGCCCAGGTCGTCGGTACAGGTGGTCCAGGTGCCGTCGACCAGGTCCTGGACTTCGGGAATGTCGATCATGGATGCTCCAGGGCTGCTCTCGGGTGCGCCCGGTCGTGTCACGGACGGTCCGCGGTGGCGAACAGTTCGTTCTCCTTGGCCTGGGTGACCATCTGGGCGGCCTCAAGTTTGCCGCGTTCGGCGGGGAAGGTCATCACCAGCCCCATCGCGAGATCGCGCAGGGCGCGGCCGACCACGCCGCCCATCATCGCGCCGGAGGTGCCGGAGGCCTTGAACGCGCCGAGGGCGACCTGGAAGCACGCCTCGGTGACCGAGCCCTTGCCCATCCGCCACTGCCGGAACACCTCGGGCTTGGACCGCAGCGGCGGCTCGGCGGTCTCCAGTTGCAGCTGGCGGCGGAGCCACAGGTAGGCGGTCTCCAGGTTCACCGTCATGTCGCCGAACAGCACCTGGTGCATCGGGCTGGAGGCGATCGGCCGCCCGGTGTCGGCGAAGGTCTTCTTGGTGAGCTCCTCGACCACGACGTCGTAGACGTTCTGCGCGCACCCGGTGTAGGCGGCGGAGATGGCCAGCTGGTTGCCGACGAAGCTGCCCCGGCTCATCTGCAGCATCCGGGTGAACGCCCCGGGGATCGTCAGCGCCTCGTCGTCGGGGATGAACACGCCGTCGAGCCGGATGCCGTTGTTGGCCGTGGCCCGCATGCCCAGACCGTCCCACGGCGCGCGGGCGGAGACCCCCGGCGCGTCACGCGGCACGAAGAAGGTGACCAGGCCCTCGGCCGTGTCGTACCCCTCCAGCTTGGCGGTGGTCAGGTAGTAGTCGGCCACCCCGGTGGCGCAGCCGAAGGACTTCTCGCCTACCAGGACCCAGCCGCCCTCGGTACGGCGGGCGGTGGTGGCGATGGTGATGTTGGCGCCGGAGCTCTTGACCGACTCCGAGGCGAAGTTGGCCAGCCACGTCCCGGACGCCATCCGGGTCAGCACCTTCTCGGCGAAGGCCCGCACCACGGGGACCTCCTCATCGGTGAACAGGCCCGCCTCGATCGCCTCCAGCGGCAGCAGCCCCCGGGAGGCGCTGGTGTTGTGGAAGAAGTAGGCCAGTGCCGTGGACGGGCACGCCGTACCCATCGCGAAGGTGGCCGCGGCCAGGTCGCGCAGCGTGCCGCCGAGCCCGCCGTACTCCTCGGGAACCACCAGCCCGAGCAGCCCGGCCTCGCGCAACAGCGCAAGGTGCTCGATCGGGAACAGGCCGTCCTCGTCGGCCTTGGCCGCGGCGGCGCGCAGCGCGGGCAGCACCGCCTCGACCCGGGCGGCGCGGGCGCGCTCGGCATCGGTCATGTCGTCGACGAGACGTTCGCCGGTCAGCTTGTCGGTCACGTTGTGCCCCCTCAGGCAGGTGGAGTCGGGTGGTACGGGTTCAACTGACGAATCGGTAGGTGCGTCCGGGCAGGGGAGAACCCCAGGAGCTCTCCAGCTCGGTGGCGCCGGCGACCAGGGCGGTACGGTCGACGGAGCTGGCGACCTCCAGCTGGGAGGCCAGGAAGAGCACGTCCTCCCCGGGGAGTGAGCCGTCCACTCCGCCGAGCGTGGTGTCGAAGTGTCCTACCCCGCTCTTCATCGCGACCAGCGCGTTGACCATGCCGATCCCGTTCCGCTCTCGCAGGCGGACTCGCAGGACGGCGGACCGGGCCGAGGCGGAGGCGTCCCGCAGGAGTTCGCGCACCCGCAGCGGGGAGGCGGGGAGCCTGCCCTCCTCCAGCCCGATCTCGTCGCAGCCGAGGTCCGCCAGCCGTCCGACCGCGGACACGACGGCCTCCGCGCGATCCTCGGCGAAGGACTCGGTTATGTGCGCGACCGTCGTCAGACCCGCCCGCCGGGCGGCCTCCACGGTCGCGGCCGCGCTCTCCAGGGCCGGCGGGCCGGCGCCCGCACGTGCGGCGGAGGCGCTGTACTCCTCCGCCGAGACGACGAACTCGACCACCCCGGCACCCGCGCGAACGGCGGACTGGACCCGGGTGGGTTCCGCGATCAACGCGGAGGCCGTGACCGGGTCGAGGTCGTCGGCGGGAAGCGGATCGCCGTACGGGTCGAACAGCCGGACCCTGGTGCCCGCGGCGCGCAGCGCGCGGGAGATCCTGGCCAGCCGGGCCTCCTCGTAGCCGCGGGTGCGCAGGATCGACAGCAGGCCGGTGTCGGCGACGGCGACCTCGTCGGGAAGCGGGTCGGCGAGCTGGCCCCAGGCCCTGGAGTGGAACAGCACGGGAGCCACCCGCCGGGGCGTGTCCGCGGCCAGCACCTCGCCGACGAAGATCGTGTGATCGCCGCCCGGGTAGGCGTGCGCGACCCGGCAGTCGAGCCAGCCGATCGAGTCGGCGAGCACCGGGGAGCCGGTCACCCACGTGCCCCAGTGCGCGTCGGCGAACAGGCCGTCCGGCGCGGGCTCCTGCCCGGCGAACCGGCGGCCGAGCGCCGCCTGGTCCCTGCCGAGGATGCTCACGGCGAACGTTCCCCGTTCCTCGACCAGGCGGTGGGTCCGGCTGGTCTTCGCGAGACAGACCAGGACCATCGGCGGATCCACGCTGACGCTGGAGAACGAACTGGCCGTCATGCCGTGCCACTCGCCGCCGGCGGTGCCGGTCGTCACGATGACCACGCCGCTCGGCCACTGCGCCAGCACCGCGCGGAAGGAAACACCGTCAGTAGCCACTGCCCCTCGCTGTTTCACTGTTGGAAACGTTGTACCGCTGAAGGTAACGAGATTGCGTGGCCGGTGTCAACGCGGGGGTGACCGTGTTTCCAGGCGGAGCTGATCGTGTTTCCAATGGGGAAATCTCTCGCCGTAGAGTGGACTCCTGCGAAGAGGAGAGGAGGGCCGGGTGTCAGCGAGGACCAGCGTGAGACCGGCGGATGCTGCGGACGAGGGCGACGGCCAGAGCCGGTCGATCGCGGCGGTGGAACGCGCGATGGACGTGCTGCTGCTGTTCGGGCGCAGCAACCGTCCGGATCTGGGGGTGACCGAGATCGCCGCGGAGCTCGGCCTGACCAAGGCGGCCGTGCACCGTATCCTGACCGCGCTGCGCAGCCGCGAGCTCATCGCGGCCGACCCGGTCACCAGGCGCTACTCACTGGGGCACGCCGCGATCGCGCTCGGCCGGGCCTATCTGGCCCGCACCGACCTGCGCGCCATGGCGGGCCCCGAGCTGCGCGGGCTGGCGGCCCGCACGAAGGAGACCGCCACGCTGTCGGTACGGCGCGGTGACACCCGCCTCTACGTGGAGCAGGTGGTCCCCGAGCAGGAGTTGCGGATAGAGGTCTCGCTCGGCATCCCCTACCCGCTGCACGCCGGTGGTCCCTCCAAGGCCATCCTGGCGTTCCTGCGTGAGGAGGAGGTCGAGGGCTATCTGGGCCGGCACGGCCTGGAGGCGCTCACGGACAAGACGATCACCGATCCGGCCAAGCTCCACACCGAGCTGGCCGCGATCCGGCGCCGGGGTTACGCCACCTCCTACGGTGAGCGGCAGGAGGGCGCCACATCGATCGCCGCCCCCGTGTTCGACCATGGCGGCGGCGTGATCGCGGCGATCGGCGTGTCCGGGCCGAGCACCCGGTTCAAGTCACACCTGCAGGAGTCGGCGCCCCTGGTGGTCGAGGCCGCCGACCGTCTTTCGGCCCAGCTCGGTCACCGCCGCTGATTCGTCCGCGGCGGTGAGGTGCCCCGCCCCCCCGTGCCGGCCGGGTTCTCTCCCGGAGCCGTCACGGTGAGGCGGGGCGAGCGCGGGGCGCCCTCAGAGAAGCGCCCCCGGTTTGAACACGCCCGACACGGCCGCCGCGAGCACGCTGCCCCAGATCACCCAGACATAGGGCAGGCACCCGTCGACGGAGCCGCGCAACGTGCGCTCCACCTCCGGAGTCGATCCCGTGCTGACAAGGGTGCCGAAGGCGGGGCCGAAGGCGCGGAGTTTGAGCCGGATGCCCAGTCCGGCCGCGAGGGCCAGCGCGTAGAGCAGCAGCTTGGCCCCCAGCCATCGGGGGTTCGTGTCCACCCCGAACGGACGGTCGGCCAGCAGGGTGTAGCCCGCCGCCCCGACGATCGCGGCGACCAGCGCGATCCGGATCGCCCAGTCGGCCTGCCGTACCCGGGGGAATCGGCCGTGGGTGCGGTGGTCGGCCACGGTCAGCACCAGCCAGAGGGCGGCGAAGGCCCAGACGAGCAGGACCGACCAGAGCGGGAAGAGGCGCACGCCGAAGAGTTCGGCCCCGTGCGGTTCGAGCGCCATGAGCGTCACCCCGCTGGGCAGGAAGAGCACCAGGCAGATCTTCGGGCCGAGGTCCAGGCCGCTCATGATCTTCAGTGCGGTGGCGCGAGCGGCGGGGGTCAGTGCCGGATTCAGCACGGATCTGCTGGAGTAGAAGACGCCCAGGTCCCCGCCCAGCCAGAAGACGAACAGCACCAGGTGGAGCACGATCCACCAGCCGTGCGGATGAGGTCCCACTCAACACTCCCTTAATCGTCAAGTTTGGAAACGAAGTTACAGTGTCCGAAACACGATGGGAAAGGGGGGCGGGCCGGGGAGAGCCGGCCCCTTTCGAACGGGGCCCTTCGACGCACGGTGCCGCCGGACCGTTTCCGTCCGGCGGCACCGTTCATGTCTGGCGGATCCCGGTGTCAGGAGTTCGGGATGACCGCCGCGAGCGGCAGGCCGCCGCCGAGGACGACGTTGGCCTTGGTGCCGCACGTCGAGAGGTTGTCGGAGTCGGTGCAGTAGTGGGAGGCGGTGTACGAGCCGGTCGCGAGGTCCCGCGCCCAGGTCGAGGCGAAGTCCCGCAGCCAGGAGGTCTGCGTGGCGTTGGGGGAGCAGGTGGCGCCGAGGATGCCGATCGCGTCGGTGTTCTCGCCCTCGGAGTCGATGTGGCAGCTGCCGCCGGAGGGGATGCCCAGGGTGTACTTGGTCCATACGAGCTGGATGCCGACGAAGTTCGACCCGAGCGCCGCCAGCGCGCCGAAGGAGTTGTTGAACAGGTTGATGACGCTCGGCCGCGCCGCGATCTGGAGGACGGGGCGGGTGTTGCCGGCCGAGACGGCGAGGAGGTTCTCGGTGAAGCCCGAGGCGGCCACCGCGTCGAAGAGGATCGCGCCCTTCAGGTTCGAGTAGCCGTTGCCGGCCAGGCGGGCGCCGACGACGCTCGCGAAGTGGCCACCGGCCGAGTGCCCGCCGACGATGTACTTCACCGGCAGGGCCTTGCCGTTCGGCGGGGTGATCGCGCGAGAGCCGAGCAGGTCGCCGAGCTGGTTGCCCAGTGCGGGGTTGCCGTTGCTCATGTCGGCGTCCACGCAGAACACCATGACGCCCTTCTCGGCGATCGCCTTGCTGGTGTTGCGCAGATGCGAGCAGTTGCGGCTGAATCCGTGCTGGGCGAGCATCAGGGCCGTGGCGGTGCCGTTCGGCAGGTACCAGGTCAGGTTGTACGAGGTTCCCGCGATGGTCGTGGAGTCGGTGACACACGTGGTGGTGCTCGAGGAGTAGCCGCCGCACGCCGTGGCGGCCTGCGCGGCCGGGGCGGCCATGATCGTGGTCGTCAGGAGCACGCCGATCACGGCGGCGAACGCGGCCATGATCCTCCGGGGACGTCTGTTGACGTTGACCTTCACTTTTCTCCCTGTGTGCTCGGTGGGGGGTGGTACCGGCCCGGCGGGGCCGGCAGATCCGGCGATGCTCCCGAAACCCGGGATGACGCCGTCCGGCACGGTCGTGAACGCACCGGCCGGGGCGAGCGCGGGGTTAGATCACGCCTTGATCGATACGCGTCAAGAGGCACCCCTTCACGGGTTCCGGGCAGAGAAAATGGAAACACCGTTTCGCAAAAATGGAAACGTTGTTTCGCACAGTATGGCTTCAGGTCCGCGCGATGCAATGCCCGGAATCGCTTGATCTTCCGGGGAACGTTCCAGCTGTCGTCCGGGGCGTGGCTCGCCTCCCGGCGGGCCGGTGCGGGCGCGGAGAAGCCGCCCGCGCCGCTGGTCGGCGCGGGCGGCTTCTCCGTGCCCGCTGATGAGGAGGCAGGTTCCAGGCGCCGCCGACCCCGGTCGCCGGCGTGACGTCCGGGTGGGTACTCCTACCGGCCCTGCCACGCGGGGGTGTCGTCCTCGTCCCACTCCAGTTCGTCGATCAGGTCGACCACCCCGTGGACCCGCAGCGCCATCCGGGCCGCGATCAGCGCGTCACTGTGCCGTGCCATGTGACCGCTCAGCTTCGCGATGCCCTGCTTGACGGTGACCTTCACCTGGGAGGTGTCCACCCACAGGGAGTGATCGAGGACGTCCTCCCTGATCTCGCGGGCGATCTCGTCGTCCGTGCGCAGGAACACCTTGAGCAGGTCCTGGCGGCTGACGATGCCCTCCAGCCTGCCCTCACGGTCGACCACCGGCAGGCGTTTGACGCCGCGCTCGTCCATCAGTCGCATCGCCGACACCACCGGGGCGTTCGGGGTGATGGTGACGGCGGGCGCGGTCATCAGCTCGGCCGCGGTGTCGCCCCGGGCCTTCTCCTGGGCGGAACGCCCCTCCCGGCTGAGCCGGTACCGCAGCCGGGCGCGCAGCGGCGGCCGGTAGCCCTCGCGGTAGTACTGCTCCTTGAACTCCTCCTTGGCCAGCAGGTCCGCCTCCGAGACGACGCCGAGGACGTGGTTCTCGGCGTCGACGACCGGCACCGCGCTCACCCCGTGGGCGATGAGCACCTCGGCGACGTCCTTGAACGGCGTGCTGCCGTTGACCGACGCGACAGCTCGCGTCATGACCTCGTTCACCTTCACGCGCATCGTTTCCTCCTCGAAGGGGGAAGGCCTCTCCTCCATTGGACAGCGGGACGCGTCCCGGGGTGAGGGTCGGAAGTCCTTCATCGGTGGTCTTTCGGTCCTGGTGAGGCGCGTCCGGCGTTCGGGGCCGATTGACAATACGCAAAGTGTGATGTGCAATATTTTGCATGCCGGTCCCGAAGAACCAAGGTCTCGTCGCCAGGTCCCTGCTGCGGGAGGACGCCTACCGCGCCCTCCGCGACGCGATCGTCGACGGCACCCTCGCGCCCGGCGAACGTCTCAACGACGCCGATCTGATCAGCTGGCTGGGCATCAGCCGCACGCCGATCCGCGAGGCACTGGCCCGTCTCGAACAGGCAGGTCTCGTGCAGACGAAACCGGGCCGGTTCACCATCGTCAGCCCGCTGGACGACAGGGAGACCCGCAACGCCCAGTCCGTCGCCGCGGCCATGCACGAACTGGCCGTACGCGAAGCGGTGCCGGTGCTGTCGGGCGAGGAACTCGACCTGATGCGTCAGGCCAACGAGCGGTTCGCGGTGGCGCTGCGGCGCGGTGACGTCGACGGGGCGCTGGCCGCCGACGACGATTTCCACCAGGTCGCCGTCACGGCGTGCGCGAACAACGTGGTCAGGTCGGTGCTCGAGCAGGTCACCCCCGCGCTGCGCCGGGTCGAGCGGCTGCGCTTCTCCTCGCTCACCGGCCGGGGATCCGTGGAGATGCACGACGAGATCATCG
The DNA here is from genome assembly GCF_040678965.1 of Streptosporangium sp. NPDC049248. Classification (NCBI taxonomy): domain Bacteria; kingdom Bacillati; phylum Actinomycetota; class Actinomycetes; order Streptosporangiales; family Streptosporangiaceae; genus Streptosporangium; species Streptosporangium sp. NPDC049248. The sequence goes on along the minus strand of NZ_JBFAQY010000040.1, from coordinate 6,508 downwards.
CGCTGTGCGCGGCCGGGGACGCCGACGGCGCCGCGCTGGCCGCGCGGGCCAACTGGCAGACCCTCGCACCCCTGCTGGACTCGGCGACCGGGGACGCGGCCGGCGGCGCGTGGGGACTTTCAAGCTGAATCGCCCCGGAAACCCAAGGAGTACGACATGTCCCTCGCGGACTTTCCCCGCTATCCCCTGCTGTTCGGGCCGAGCCCGGTGCACCCGCTCGACCGGCTCACCGCGCACCTGGGCGGAGCGCGTATCTGGGCCAAGCGGGAGGACTGCAACAGCGGTCTCGCCTTCGGCGGCAACAAGACCCGCAAGCTGGAATACCTGATCCCCGAGGCACTCGCCCAGGGCGCCGACACCCTGGTCTCCATCGGCGGCGTGCAGTCCAACCACACCCGGCAGGTCGCGGCGGTCGCGGCCAAGCTGGGGCTGAAGGCCCTGCTGGTCCAGGAGAGCTGGGTCGACTGGCCCGACTCGGTCAACGACCGGGTCGGTAACATCCTGCTCTCCCGGATCATGGGTGCCGAGGTGCGGCTGGTCGACGAGGGGTTCGACATCGGCTTCAGGGACAGCTGGGAGCAGGCTCTCGCGGAGGTGCGCCAGGCGGGTGGCGTGCCCTACGCGATCCCGGCGGGGGCCTCCGACCATCGCCTCGGCGGCCTCGGCTTCGCCAACTGGGCCTACGAGGTCCAGCAGCAGGAGCGGGAGCTCGGCGTGTTCTTCGACACGATCATCGTCTGCAGCGTCACCGGTTCCACCCACGCCGGGATGATCGCCGGGTTCGCCGGCCAGGACCGTCCCCGCCGGGTGATCGGCATCGACGCCTCCGCCAAGATCGAGGCGACCCGGGCGCAGGTGGAGAGGATCGCCCGCAACACCGCCGAGCTGATCGGTCTCGGGCGTCACCTGCGGGAGGACGAGATCACCGTGCTGGAGGGCTGGGCCGGTGACCTCTACGGCATCCCGGTCTCCTCGACGCTGGAGGCGATGCGGCTCACCGGCAGCCTGGAAGGAATGATCATCGACCCGGTGTACGAGGGCAAGTCCATGGCCGGGCTCATCGACCTGGTCGGCAGCGGTGAGATCGGCCCGGACTCCAACGTGCTCTACGCCCACCTGGGCGGGCAGCCCGCCGTCAACGCCTACAGCGCGCTCTTCCGCTGACCCCCGCGTCCCCGCCCGCATCGCCACCGCCCAGCTCAACCAGCGGGCCAAACCTTGGGGCTGGGGACGCCCACCAGCGGTCACCGGACAGCTACGTCGCCGGTTTAGCCACTGCCTTTGAGGAACGTAGCACCGGGCGTCCTCGCAGAGATCCAAGGCATGGATCAGCTCACGCGCGAAGTCGTGCGCGCTGATGGGTCCGTTCGGCTCGCCTGTCTCCGGGTCGAAGGTGCGGAGTGTGAAGCTCTCTCGATCGACCACGGCGGTGCCGCATGCCTTCGACAAGCTCGCTGCAATCGAGGCCAAGCGGCCCACAAGCGCGACCGGTCACGATCGGTGACCGACATTCCCCAGTCGTGCTCGGAGGGCACGGCCATAGTCATGGAGTCACTCCTTTGCGCTGGTTATCAAATCGTGCCTCCGCTCAGCGGATCACACTTCCCCTGATAGCCGCGCTGGTCGGCTCCCTCGTCATACCCTTACCCGCGCTGGCGGCGTCCGGCTCAGCATCATCTCGGGGCGAGAAAGTGGCGGCCGCGGAGTCCGGAGTCAAGCTTATCGATCTCGGCTCCCTCGAGGGCAATAGTGCCTACCTTAACAGCATCAACAACAAAGGCCAGGTCGCTGGGGCGATCGGGAACGTTAATTATCCCAGTAGGCCTCCTAAAGCCGTGTTGTTTTCCGATGGATCCGTCACGGATATTCACGGGAGCCTCAGCGGCGACATCGGCGCGAGTATCGCCTGGGACGTCAACGACGACGGCGCGGTGGTTGTCACCACCGGCGACACGACGCGCTCCTTTCTCTTCAAAGACGGCAAAGCAACTCCCCTGGACGGGCGGGGACTGGCTATCAATGACCGCGGTCAAATCGCGGGCATGGGCTGGATACGCGATGCCGACGGTTCTCTATTGAAGCTCCAAGCGTTCAAGGATCAGTACTTTGAGCCTAGCTCGCTGAATAATTCCGGTTCGGTCGTCGGTTTCGCCGACATAGACCCTGGTCCGCTCATCGGTTTTTCCGCCTTCCGCACCAAGCCCGGCGAGCCCCTCAACATGAGCCGAGACCTTCTGAAGTTCGCCGGTACCGACACCCGGGCCACCGGCGTCAATGACGAGGGCCAGGTCTCCGGCTACGGGAAGGACGGTGGCGTTGACATCCCCATCATCTGGGATGGAGGCGGCAGGGCCGTGGAGCAGACGACCCCTTTCGGCGGCAGGGTGGAGGCGATCAACAACTCCGGCATTGGCGCGGGAATGATGTACGCCTCTAACGGCGGGCCACGAGCCGCTATATATGTGAACGGTCACGGAACCGACCTGACCGACCCGGTTCGAGCGGCGGGCTGGGACGTGAACCTCAGGTATGCCACCGGTATCAACGACCTCGGCCAGGTCGCCGTTGTCGGCCGGTACGACTCGTCGCTTGAGGACCACGCCTTCTTGCTCGACCTGGGACTCACTCCGCCCACCATCAAGTCGCTCAAACTTGAGACGCGGCTGTACCCCTTGAAGGAGTGGGTGCCGGTGCCGGAGAACGGGACGGTCGACGGCAACGAGGTCCGCATCACCGTCGAGACCGTCAACCGCACCGACCAGCCCGCGTCCGCGCAGCTGCAGCTGGTCGAGGACGTGTCCGCTAAGACCCTGCCCGGGGGGAGGATCGACCTGATTTTCGCCCCGAACGAGACCATCACGAGGCAGGTGGTCTGGGACACCGCAGGCTTCGCCTGGCACAAGGGCCGAGCGCGTTCGGAGCGCGCCATGACCGCGCAGCTCTTCACCGGCGGTGATCGAAGCGTCAGCAGAACCGAGCCGATCATCGTCCGGCCGAAGCCGGCGGTTCTGGTGCACGGCTTCAAGAGCGACGCCGAAGAAACATGGGGCGACTACGCGTCTATCCTGGCGTCCGCTCACCCGGGACTGAAGAAATATGCGGTCGACACACTCGAAACCGGTAATGTGTGGCTCCCTTTCAAGGGGACCCTGAACCTCCTTGATAACGCCAAGGAAGTCGCAGATTACGTCGAGGAGGTGCGCGAAAAGGAGGGCGCGAACCATGTCGACCTCATCGGCCATGGCATGGGCGGCCTGATCGCCCGGGGATACATCTTTACCCTGATGCCGAAGTCGTGGGACGGCAAGCCGGCGGTGAATCGCATGCTCCAGATGGGCACACCGAACAGGGGAACTCCCTGTGCGGACATGATCATCGCCGGTTTGGGCAAAGTGAACGCCCCTATGTCCTACTGGCCGGCCCTGCTCGAAACGAGCGAGCATTACGCCAAAACAGTCCTCAACAAGTACGTCACCGACCTGAAGGGTGTGACGGCTTCCAATCTCGTGGGCGTGGGCAACGGCGTATACTGCACCGGGTTTGATGAAGACGGTGACGTCACCTTACCGACCGAAGACGGTGACTCATACGTTCCGGAATCGAGCGCGAAGTTCACATATACCGATATCCCCTACACCCTGACTAGTCACTCGAAGATGCCGGCGAACTCCCTCTCCTACATTCAGACACGGCTTGCGTCGGTGCTGGCTAGCACCAGCAATCCGGGTGGTGTGGAGTTCGGGCCGAATATGCGGCCGGACGCGAAGTCGGCTGAGGACGTCGCCGGGGAGCGTGATGAGGGCACCGCACTCGCGACCGCAGCCGAAGGCGATGGCGATGCCGTCGTCAACGCTGCCTCGACGTTCGCGACGCCTACGGTGACGGTGGCGCCGGGTGAGACGGTGAGCGTGCCGCTGGATGTTCCCTCGGGCACGGGGTTCGGTGTCACCGGGGCGTTGCCGGCGACGGTGGGGATGCTGTTGCGTGATCCCTCAGGCAAGCCGGCCGCGTCGTACGCCGGTGGTGGTGACGCCGCCAAGCAGCCCATCCAGGGGTTGAGGGTCGCCAAGCCGCAGGCCGGGGCCTGGAAGCTGGAGCTTACCAACACGGGCACCGAGCCGGTCACGGCCGGTGTGGTGGCCTGGGTCGCGGGTAACCCGGTGAAGGTGGCGGTCAAGGTCCGGCAGCCGTCAGAGGATGGCCGGGTGAAGGTGTCGGCCACCGTGACCGATGACGGGCGGCCGGTGACCGGGGCGCCGGTGAAGGCCGTCCTGCTCGCGGAGGACGCCACCCGTGTTGAGCTGACGTTGAGCGATGACGGGGCCGGCGGGGACGGTTCGGCCGGTGACGGCGTGTACGGCGGCACGTCTGAGCCGTTGGCTGACGGCGTGTATGCGGTCACTGTGAAGGCCGACACGGCCAAGGGCGTGCGGGACGCGCTTGATGTCATCGAGGTCAAGCAGCCGGACACCCGGGAGTTCGCGTTGACGTTATCGGCCGGGCCGGGTGGTTCGGTGGCGGCGTCGCCGGCGCAGGAGGTCTATCGGCCCGGTACCACGGTGACGGTGACCGCGACCCCCGAGGCCGGGCGTGTTCCGATCGGGTGGGTGGTCGATGGTCAGGAGCGGGGCGCGGGTGCGCTGACGCTGGTCATGAACGAGGCGCACACGGTGGAGGCACGGTTCGGCACCTACAAGGTGACCGAGATCGGCACGCTGCCCGGCGGGGACGCCTCGAGGACCTACGTGGAGACGCTGAACGACCGCGGTCAGGTCGCGGCCACGGTGACCAAGGACGGCAAGGCGCACGCGGTGCGCTGGCAGGACGGGCAGGTGACCGAGCTGGGGGGTCCGGCCTGCACCGACGGCTCCAGCAGTACCGACAGGTGCGGGGCCGGCGCCTTGGGCATCAACCAGGCTGGGGATGTGTCCGGCTGGGCGGTGGCGTCGGTGAACGGCCGCAACTCCCGGCACGCCGTTATCTGGCGCAACGACGGGTCGGTGACCGATCTGCAGCCGGGCAACAGTGCGACGAACACGGTGAGCGCCGCCATCGCGGTGAACGACAACGGCCAGGTGTTCGGTGATGCGGGTGTGCGCAGGTACGTGATATGGGACCGGGGGGCCGCGGTTGCGTTGCCTTCCGAGTACGCTGAGGGCCTCGGCTACGACGACGACCCGTACTCCAACCACCTCCCGCGTATCAACGGCCGCGGTGCGGTCACGGGCGGCTACGCGATTGGCCGGGACGCCGCTGGTCTCCCCCGGGACTCGGGTCCGGCGGTCTACACCGATGGTGTGCTGACCAAACTCGCGGGCACGGTGAAGGGGTGTGCGGCGACGGCCGGCCAAACCTCCGACATCAACAACGCCGGTCTGGTGGTCGGCACCCTGCGGTGCGGCCGCGACGAGGGCAAAACGATCAAGCGCGCCCATGTGTGGAAGGACGGCAAGCCGACCGATCTGGGTGTGGGTGAGGCGGCCGCGGTCAACGACAACGGTGTGATCGTCGGTTTCGAGCAGGAGCCTTATCTCGGCTGGCATAAGCAGCCGATGATGTGGGTGGACGGCACGAAGTACCCGCTGGCGGGTGTGCTGTCTCGGCCGTTGTGCCCGCAGGACGCCCTGAAGACGATCCAGCCGTGCATGGGCGTGAGGAAGGTACAGGACATCAACTCCTCAGGCCAGATCCTGGTGCAGGGCTACGTGCGCGACCGCTCGCCGGACAGCGAAGGCTTCCCCGAGCGGGACCGGTCGTTCCTGCTGACCCCGACCACGGCGCAAGCTGATCTGGAGGTCAGCGCCGCGGTGTCGGCCACCGAGCCGGGCCCGGGGGCGAAGGTGACCTGGACGGCCACGGTGACCAACACCGGTGAGGACACCGCCACCGATGTCCGGCTGGATGTGTTCACCCCCCCGGGCGTCACCGGCGCGGCCTGTGACACCTGGCGGGGCAAGTGCACGCCGATCAAGGGCGGGTTCCGCAACACGGTCAAGGTCTTGGAGAAGGGCTGGAGCGCCACCGTCGAGGTGAGTGCGACCATCCCGGCCGGCACCGCCGACGGCACCGAGTTCAAGACCCACGCGATGGCGGACAGCCTGGCCGTGTCCGACCCCAAGATCACAAACAATGGGGTGGAGGTCACCTCCACGGTTCGTCCGTTGTTGAGTACCACCGGGATCGTCTGGCCGGAGCCGGTGCAGGTCGGTCAGGTCAGCTACGCGAGTACGGTGACGTTGACCAACCGGCTCAACGATCCGATCCCGTTGAGGGTGATCGCGGCCGGCGGGCCGTTCACCCAAACCAACGACTGCCCGGTGGAGCTGGCGGTGGGTAAGGCGTGCACGGTGCAGGTCAGGTTCGCTCCCACCGTGGAAGGCCCGGCCGGCGGTGCGCTGACGTTCACCACCGCCGAGGGCGCCGAGGCGGCGTTCACCGTGTCGTTGACGGGTCAGGGCGCCAAAGCCGGCGGCACGCCGGTGCTCCAGGTGCCGGCCGCGCCGGTGCG
>NZ_JBFAQY010000039.1:45127-63340 GCF_040678965.1 Streptosporangium sp. NPDC049248 | reverse complement strand
TCTGAGTACCGCCGTGTGGCGGAAGTCGTCACTCTCCGGAGACAACGGCGGCCAGTGCGTCGAGGTCGCCGCCAACCTGCCCGGTGCCGTCGCGGCCCGTCACCGAAGGGCTTCGGTGACGGGGGCCGCCCACCCCGCTCTCGCGCACGCTTCCGGGGAACACGACGGCTCCTCAGCTCCTCGCCATCGTGAACGACAGGGCCCCACGCTGCGATTCCGGTGAAAAGCAGGCCGCCCTCTCACCGAAATGTCGCTTACAGCTCTTAGGCTGGCCACTGTGTTGTTGATCGATCTCGCGCGCACCTCGGCGGCCGTGGCCGCCGGCTCCGCCCGGCGGGCGAAGACCGCTCATCTCGCGGAGCTGCTCGGCCGGGTCGAGCCGGATGAGGCGGAGATCGCCATCGCCTACCTCTCCGGAGAGCTGCCGCAGCGCAACGTCGGCGTGGGCTGGACGAGCCTGCAGGATCCGCCCGAGCCCCGGCTGGCCGCCACCGCCACCCTGCGCGAGGTCCACGACCTCCTCGACCGGATCAAGGCCCTGGCCGGTCCCGGCTCGCAGAGCGCACGCAGGGCGCTCGTCGCCGAGCTGTTCGGCGCCCTCACCCGCCAGGAACAGGTCTTCCTGTCACGCCTGCTCAGGGGCGAGCTGCGCCAAGGCGCGCTCGAAGGGGTGATGATCGAGGCCGTGGCGAAGGCGGCCGGGGTGCCGGCCGCCGAGGTCAGGCGGGCGCTGACGCTTCGCGGCTGGCTCCCCGCCGTCGGTGCCGCCGCCCTGTCAGGCGGGGTCGAGGCGCTGCGCGCCTTTCGCCTGGAGGTCTGCCGGCCGGTGTCGCCGATGCTGGCCCAGAGCGCCACCTCCGTCGCGACCGCGTTCGGCAAACTCGGCGGCCCGGTCGCCGTCGAGTGGAAGCTCGACGGGGTCAGGGTTCAGGCACACCGCTCCGGCGACCGGGTGTCCGTCTTCACCCGCGCCCTCGACGACATCACCACTCAGGTGCCCGAGCTGGTCGAGGCGGTGAGCGCCCTGCCCTCCAGCGACCTGGTTCTCGACGGCGAGGTCATCGCGCTACGCCCCGACGGCCGCCCCGAGCCCTTCCAGGTCACCTCCGGCCGCGTGTCCAGCCGCACCGACGTGCCGCGAGCCCGTGACAAGACCCCCTTGAGCGTCTTCTTCTTCGACGCGCTGCGGGTCGACGGCGCCGACCTGCTCGACCTGCCGGGCGCGGACCGTCACGCGGCCCTGGCCGCGGCCGTGCCCCCGGAGCTGGTGACCCCGCGCCTTGTCACCGGCGACGTCGTGGACGGCGAGGCGTTCTTCAAGGACGCGATCAGGGGCGGTCACGAGGGCGTGGTGGTCAAGTCGCTCCTGACGCCCTACGCCGCCGGAAGGCGCGGAGCAGGCTGGATCAAGGTGAAGCCCCGGCACACGCTCGACCTCGTCGTCCTGGCCGCCGAATGGGGCCATGGCCGCCGCGAGGGCAGGCTGTCCAACCTGCATCTGGGCGCCCGCGACCCGCGAAGTGGCGGGTTCGTCATGCTCGGCAAGACCTTCAAGGGCCTGACCGACGAGTTGCTCGCCTGGCAGACCGACCGCTTCCTCGGCATCGCCGAGGGCCCCACCGACGGCTGGACGGTCACCGTCCGCCCCGAGCTGGTCGTCGAGATCGCCTTCGACGGCGTGCAGCAGTCGAGCCGCTACCCCGGCGGCGTGGCTCTGCGCTTCGCCAGGGTCATCCGCTATCGCCCCGACAAGACGGCGGACCAGGCCGACACCGTCGACATGGTCCGCTCCCTCATGCTCTGACGCCTCCCGGCCTCCACCGGGTCACTTCACGAGGCGCAGCGTGAGGGGGTAGCGGAAGTCTCCGTCGCCCATCGCCGCGACGCCACCGATGACGGACAGCACCACGCCGCCGATCCAGAGCAGCGGCGTCAGGACGACGCCCACCACCGTGATCGCCAGCACGATGGTGGCCGCGATCAGCGTCAGCTGGAAGTTGAGAGCCTCCACCGCGTGTGCCCGGATGTAGGGCGAGGTCTTGCCCGCGGTGAGCATCAACACCAGCGGGCCGAGGATGGGCAGGCCGGCCAGTGGGAGCAGGTGCGCCGCCGCCGCGCCCAGACGCTCCGCTCCGGTGTCGCCGCCCCGCCTGCCGAGGTGCCCGCGGTGGCCGTACGCCGCCTGGGGTGTGACCGGCTGGAACACGGGCCGGACCGGCTGCGTGCCGTACAGCTCGTTCATGATCGGCATGAGGTCGCCGTGCACGCGGGCCGTCATCGCCCGCTCCAGCCTGTCGTCGAACTCGACTTTGTCGAGCCTTCCCTCCGTATAGGCGGCCTGGACGTGCTCGACCACCCGCTCACGATCCTGGTTGCTGACCCTGAGCTCCGCGTAACCGGGCCCGGGACCGCCCACCGGCACTCCCCCGTGCCACTGACCCGCCGATGCCGTTGTACCTGCCATGAGACCGATACCCTTTCGTCGCCTCTTCGACCTCAATGCTCGTCCAGATTGTCGGCCGGGTATATCAGGATGAACCCCTATAGGCCCCTGAAACCGACCCTTGGCCTTCCACCGCGGATCGAGCAGGAGAGGTATACAAAGAGACATGAGATGGCGAGATCGCTATGGGTTGAGGCGCAAGCGCGGGCCGAAAATCGCCAAGTTCGACCGCGACGCCACCGATGCCGACATCGAGGCGCTCATCGCCTTCGCGAAATCACGCCGGGGCGTGGAGTTCTACGTCGAGCCGGAGACATTCGCGACCGACACCACGGCGATGGCCGTCGCCGACGACGGCGAATGGACCCGGCGCCGGGTCGGCTCCCCCGCCGTGATCCGCAAGGTGGCCCGTGACCTGGCTCTGCCCGTCTACGACGTGCAGCTGACCGGCTATCCCCCCCGGATGAGGGCCTACAACGAGCGCCAGAAGCGCGCGGAGAGCTGAGCCAGGAACCCGGTGGTCGCATCGTGCGCGGGGCCACCGGGTTCTTCCAGCAATGCGGCCATCGGGAGCAGCCAGGCCATCTTGGGGCTGCCCATCTCCTGATCCAACTCCTCGGGGCTGGGCATCCTGTCGTTGAGGGCGTGTGGCGGGACCAGGTGGTGGATCGCGTGCATGAGCAGGTGAGCCATCGAGTATCCGGGATCGGCCTCGAGCGCCCGGGTGAGGGCGACGCCCGCCAGGGCGGAGTCGCCCCGCCGCCAGGCGACCAGGCCGAGCAGCGAGGCGGCCGGGGGCACGAACCTCGGCTCCAGCCTCCGGGTGAGGTCGTGCCAGAGCTTGAGATGCGCGTCATGACCGTCGTCGGTGACCAGTGCCCACGCCTCGTCGCGAATTCTGATCACCGCCAGGTCGAGCCCCAGCCTGGCCGCCTGGTCGTCGTCGAGCCGACCGCCCGAGGCGCAGGTGGCGATCGCCTCGCGGACCCTGGCCACCCCCTCCGCGACGAACTCCACCGCTAGCTCGTCGGCGTCACGACATCCGGCGAGCCTGCCGCTCAACTCCGCCATGAGGCGGCCCGTCGCCTCCCGCATGGCCACCCGCGCGGACCCGGTGACCGGGTCGAGTGAGCGCTCCAGCGCCTGCCTGTCCGGCCACGCGACCAGTCCGTGCAGGATCGCCTCGGCCGCGACGACGGTGGCCCGCCGCTCGTACGGCACGCCTTCGACGGGACAGCAGTCCGTCCGCGCGCAGCCGTACGACCAGTAACGGCCGTCCTCCACCCGGAGCGCGTCGACGACGGTGAGACCACCTCCGCGGAACAGCGCGCCGGCCTCGTCGATGGCCGGGGTCACCAGCGGGCCCGGACCGTAGCCGACCATGACGACCTGCGTGACGTCCTCCTTCCGGAACAGCGGAACGATGCCGCCGAGGCCGCCGGACGCCAGGGGCAGGTCCCATCGGACGGTGAGGTGCAGCCTGCTCCTGGGCAGACCGCCCGTGAGGCCGATGACGACCAGGCTCTCCGCGGGATGGAACCCCAGCAGGTAGGGAACCGCGCCCAGGATGTCCTCGGTGGAGCCGAGCAGGAGCTGAGGCCGGGAAGCGGGCGGAAACGGGGACTCGGGCGAGTCCGGGCTCTCTGTTGTCATGGCCGGAAGCCTCCCGGACCCGCTCCCGTGTCCTTCGGCCCGAACTCCTTTCTGTGGACGGAACGTGCGACCGTCCACAGCCGGGCTGACCCCGATCACCGGTCCGCGGGGCCCACCGGACCGTCCCCCTCAGCACCGTCGCCCCTGCCCCGGGCGCTTTCTCAGGCGCCTCTCATCCCGTCCGCTCCGCCGGCAGGAGGATCGGGGTCAGGCGGGTGCGGACCATGATGGCCGCGCCGGCCACGGCGGGAGGCATCGCGATGATCGCGACGAACGGGACGAGGAAGAGCAGGAAGAGCAGGACCCCGAAGCCGAGCGCGGGGGCCTTGTTCGCGCGGAGCAGGCCGAAGCGGCTCTTGCGCGCCAGTCCCCTGCGTTCCAGGGCCAGTGCGGTCAGCTCGATCGTGAGGAAGAAACCGGAGACCAGGGCGCCCAGCACCGGAACCACCGTCTGCCCGAGCACCGGCACGAAGCCGAGGAAGAACAGCGGGATCGTGAACAGCAACAGCCAGCCGAGGGTGACCACGCTGTCCCTGATGGATCGGGGGATCGACTTCCACAGCGGGAGTTCGTACCCTGTCGGCACCTCCCCGTAGGTCTCCTCCACCTTCTCGGAGAGCTTCTCGTAGAAGGGGTCGCCCAGGATGAGGGTGATCGCCGTGAAGGTCACCACGGCCAGGACCACCCCCGCACCGAAGAGCGTCAGTCCGACCAGCGCGCGCAGCGCGGTCCGTGCCCCCTCACCCCACCCGTCGGCGAACGGCGTGCCCCACGCGGCGATGTCCAGCGCGTTCTTGCCGAGGAGGTAGAGGCCGACCGCGTAGAGGACGAACGCGATCAGCGCCGGGATCAGCCCGAACAGCCACCAGCGCGGATATCGCGCGACCCAGCGCAGTCCCTGGAAGAAGAACCCGATGCCGTCCAGAAAGGAGCGGAAATGACCCATGGCGGAAGATTATCGGGATCGGCCGTCAACCGGGACTGCTCCTCATCGCCCGGATGCCGGCGAAGCGGACGCGGACCGGGTCCGCGGGTCAGGCGCGCTGCCAGAGGCCGGGCACGGAGACGCCGAGCGCCGCGAAGAGGCGGCGGAGCAGGGGCAGGGAGATGCCCAGGACGTTGCCGTGGTCGCCGTCGATGCCGTCGACGAACCAGCCGCCGCGACCGTCCAGGGTGAAGGCCCCGGCCACCTGGAGGGGCTCGCCGGTGGCGACGTAGGCGGCGATCTCGTCGTCGGTGGCGGTGCCGAAACGCACGACCGTCGCGCCCACCTTCGCCACCTCGCGTCCGTCCGCGGCGTCGATCACGCAGTGGCCGGTGAGCAGACGGCCCTCGCGGCCGCGCATGCCCCGCCAGCGGGCGACCGCCTCCGCCGGGGAGGACGGCTTGCCGTAGGCCCGGCCGTCGAGCTCCAGCACCGAGTCGCAGCCGATGACCAGACCGTCGGTCAGGCTCTCGGCCACCACGGCCGCCTTCGCGCGGGCCAGCGCGAGGCAGAGTTCGCTCGGGCTGTCGGCGGTGACGGCCTCCTCGTCCACACCGCTGACGATCACTTTAGGATCGAGTCCGGCGCTGCGGAGCAGGGTGAGGCGGGCGGGGGACGCGGAGGCGAGAACGATCTGGGTCACGCCGATCGAGCCTAGCGCGGCTCCGGCCGTCCCCTCGCCGCGAGCGGAGGTCCTCACAGGCCGGGCGTCCGGTCAACGGCCGCGGGCAGCGCACCCGGGCGGCGGCTCGCAGGTCAGGCGCGGGGCGAGGGCGGGAGTCGCGGAGGCGGTCCCGGAGGGGGAGGTTCGGGGGCGGCGCCCTGCGGAAGGCCGGCCGCGGCGTACGCCTCCGCCTCGCCGAGGGTCTCGTGCTCCAGCAGGGCCGCGACGATGCCGTCCAGGCGCTCACGGTTCTCCGCCAGGACCGCCAGGGCGACCTCGTAGCACTCGTCCACGATGCGCCGGACCTCCTGGTCCACCGCGGCGAGGGTGTCGGGGGCGGCGGCGGGCTGGCCGTCGCCGGCGCCGGGCAGCACGCTCAGCGGGCCGATCCTGGAGGACATGCCCCAGCGGCCGACCATGCCGCGGGCGATCACGGTGACCTGCTCCAGGTCGTTCTCCGAGCCGGTGGTGATCACCCCGTAGACGACCTGCTCCGCCGCCATGCCTCCGAGGGCACCGATGATCCGGTCGCGCAGGTATTTCTCGTCGTAGGCGTACTTGTCGGTGTCGGGCGTGGAGAGCGTGACACCGAGCGCCCGCCCACGCGGAATGATCGACACCTTCCTGACCGGGTCGGCGCCGGGCTGGAGCATACCGAGGAGCGCGTGGCCGGCCTCATGGTAGGCGGTGCGTCTGCGCTCTTCCTGCGGGATCACGACGGCGCGGGCCGTGCCGAGCAGGATCTTCTCCAGCGCGTCGGCGAAATCGGGGGTGCGCACCCTGTCGTGGCCGCGCTTGGCGGCGAGCAGCGCCGCCTCGTTGACCAGGTTGGCCAGGTCGGCGCCCGTCATGCCGGGGGTGGTCCTGGCCAGCCGCTCCAGGTCCACGTCGGCGGCGAGCGGGACGCCCCTGCTGTGGACCCGGAGGATCGCCAGCCGGCCCTCGACATCCGGCACCGACACCACGACGGTACGGTCGAACCGGCCTGGACGGAGCAGCGCCGGGTCGAGGACCTCCGCCCGATTGGAGGCGGCGATCACGATGACGCCCTCGGAGCCGGTGAAGCCGTCCATCTCGGTGAGGATCTGGTTGAGAGTCTGCTCGCGCTCGTCGTGCCCACCGATGGTGCTGCCGCCGCGGACCCTGCCGATCGCGTCGATCTCGTCGATGAAGATGATCGACGGCGCGACCTTGCGGGCCTCGTCGAACAGCTCGCGCACCCGCGAGGCGCCGACCCCCACGATCATCTCGATGAACTCCGAGGCGCTCGCCGAGAAGAAGGGCACGTCCGCCTCGCCCGCCACGGCGCGGGCGAGGAGTGTCTTGCCGGTGCCCGGTGGCCCGGTGAGCAGTACCCCCTTGGGCAGCTTCGCCCCCAGTCTCCGGTACTTGTCGGGGTCCCTGAGGTAGTCGACCACCTCGGCCACCTCGTTCTCCACCTCGTCGATGCCCGCGACGTCGTCGAAGTCGACCCGGACCTTGGCCGGTTCCACCGGCTTGGCCGCCTTCGACCTGCCGAGGCCACCGAGTCCGCCGAGTCCGCCCATCCCGCCGCCCATCGCGGACGCCGAGCGCCGTATGAACCAGATCCACAGCCCCGCCAGCAGCAGGACCGGCAGCAGGGAGAGCAGCAGGTTGGACAGGAAACTCCGGCCGCCGACGGGCTCGGCCTTGATCTTCACGCCCGTCGCGGTGAGCTGCCGGTAGAGGGCGGCCTGGTCGGCGAAGACCGGTATCTCGGTGGAGAACCTGTCGTACTCGGCGTTGCCGCTGTCGGGGTCACGGGCGGGCTTTTTGAGGGTGCCCTGGATCGAGGTACCGGTGGCGTATATGTCCTTGACGTTCCCCGCCCGCACCTGATCGGTGAACTGGGTGTAGGAGATCGGCTCGGTGGCCTCGCCGAAGAACGAGGAGACGATGAAGAAGCCCGCGTAGACGATGAACATGGTCACCAGGAAACGCACCCAGTTGATCCGCGGGCGCTGCGGGGCGGGCGGCCCGTCGGGCAGTCCCTCGGACCGCCAGGGCTTGGATCCGCGCTGCTCGTCGGCCGTGTCCTGGTCAGGCCCCCTGCGCTCCCGAGACGCCGGTCGCTTCAAGACTTCCCCCTCGACGGCTGGGGGAGCCTGCCCGGTCGGACACCCGGGGCACCCGGCTCGGTCCGGGCTCTCGAACCGAGGCCGTCCTCCGCCTGCGCCCCGAACCCGGAACCTCGCGCCCGGCGAGCGGACGGGAGGCCGTCGCGTGTGGCGATGGAGCGGCTTGCCGTGAAATTCCCCCGAGTTTCACCAGATCACATAGATATGGCGGTTCCTGCCCAGATGGGGCTTACTTCAATCTGAGGGAGGAGACCGCGGTGTTGATATCGCGCCAGCGCTTGCCCTGGGTGTCGGGGATCGTCACGAAGAGCATCGCTGGCTTGGCGCCGGGAGCCTCGACCACGGCGACGGCGGCCATGGAGGAACGCGCCTTTTTCTTGATCTTGTACTTCACCCGGTAGGCGAGCAGCCAGCCGTCCTTGATCGGCTGTGAGGCGACCCACCCGATCCTGCTGCCCTTGGGGTGGTGGTTGAGTGTCCACCGGGCCGCCAGCAGCGCGGTGTCCTTCGCCTTCCGCTGCACCAGGATCGGCACCGGGCTGCTCACGAGCATCGCCCGGTGCGCGATCCCCTTCACCTTGGGCAGCACCTGCTTGGTGGAGAACGGCGACGCGCCGAAGACCTTCCAGGGCTTGCCGAAACGAATCAGCGACACCCCCGACCTGTCGTCCTCGATGCGGCGCTTGCTCTTGTACGCCTTGCCGGGGAGCCGGCCGAGCCGCTTGTCACGCGGCAGTTCGGGCACCCGGGGGTCGGCGAGGGCCGCGATGACGGCGCTGCGGTCAGGTGCCGGCTCCCAGCCCTCGGGTGAGGGGGACGGAGCGGCCGTCTCGGCAGGACTCTCCGACGGGGACGCCTGCTCCGACGCCGAGGCCGACACCGAGGCGGACGGCTCCGGCGAGGGTGGACCGGGCGAGGGTGGCGCGGCAGATGGCGCGGCGATCTGCCCCGTCTTTCCCCCGCCCGGTTGATCTGAGGAGCCCGAGGAGACGAAACCGACCACGGCCGCGACGGCGGCCAGGACCAGTGCGACGCCCACGGCCAGGATGCGGTAGATCACTCGCATCGGCAGGTCGCCGATACGGGACCGCTTCACCGGTGAGTCCGATGGTTTCGGGGAGCTCTTCACCACGATTTTCGGCAACTCCGACGTCTCCGCCTCGGCGGTCACATATGTCGGCGTGGGACCCGTCTCCCGGGTCCCCTGAGTCCCACCCAACCCATCGAGCACGATCGGGAGCGTACGACAAATCCGGTTTTCCCGTGCGGGATCCCCATCACACTTCGGGAACGAGTACCTTCCACACCGACCCACCCGGTGGCCGTGGCCTGGCCGCCCGTCCCCTCGGGACGGGGAGGAGATCAGACCTTCGAAGACGCCTGTTTCCTGGTGATGACCACCGACATGATCGCGGCGGCGAAGCAGAGCAACCCCGCGGCGTACCAGGCGAGATCGTAGGCGCCGAAGTGGTCACGGGTGACTCCCGCGGCGACCGCGGCGACCGCCGCGCCGATCTGGTGGGAGGCGAAGACCCAACCGAACACCACGGCCCCGTCGGGACCGTAGATCTGGCGGCACAGGGCGACGGTCGGCGGGACCGTGGCCACCCAGTCGAGGCCGTAGAAGATGATGAAGACCAGCATGCTGGGCTCGGCGGTGGCCCCGAACAGGCTTGGCAGGGCCATCAACGAAAGGCCCCGCAGCCCGTAGTAGGCACCGAGGAGGACGCGCGAGTCGATCTTGTCGCTCAACCACCCGGACGCCACGGTGCCGACCACGTCGAAGATCCCGACCAGCGCGAGCAGCCCGGCGGCGACCGGCTCGGCCATGCCGTGGTCGTGGGCGGCGGGGATGAAATGGGTGCCCACCAGGCCGTTGGTGCTCATCCCGCAGATCGCGAACCCCCCTGCGAGCAGCCAGAAGGGGCGCGTGCGCGCGGCGCTCCGCAGCACGCCGAGGGCCCGCGAGGCGGCACCACCGGTCCGCGCGGGCCGCACTGCCGGGGGTGCGGCCGGGTCGGCGCCCAGGGCCGTGGTGCCCACGTCCTGCGGCCGGTCACGCAGCAGGAACCAGACCAGGGGGACCACTGCCAGAGCCGCGACGGCGACCGTGACGGCGGCCGACCGCCAGCCGCTGTCGGCCGCCAGGTGCGCGAGGACGGGCAGGAAGACGAGTTGCCCGGTGGCGCCGCCCGCGGTGAGCACACCGGTGACGAGGCCGCGGTGGCGGACGAACCAGCGTTCGGTGAGGGTCGCGGCGAAGACCAGGGCCATCGAACCGGTGCCGAGGCCGACCAGGACACCCCAGCACAGGACGAGCTGCCAGGGGGCGTTCATCAGGATGGTCAACCCGCTGCCTGCGGCGACCAGCAGCAGGGCGTACGTCACGACCCTGCGCATTCCGAAACGGTCCATGAGCGCTGCCGCGAAGGGCGCGGTCAGCCCGTAGAGCATGAGGTTGACCGAGACGGCCAGCGAGATCGTGCCCCGGGACCAGCCGAACTCCTCCTGGAGCGGTGTGATCAGCACGCCGGGCGTCGCCCGGAACCCGGCCGCGCCGAGGATGGCCACGAACGCGACTCCCGCCACGATCCAGGCGCGGTGCAGCTTACGTTCGGGCGCCCGAAGAGTCGTTGTCATGCGCCCCATAATCGGGGGGCGAAACACTCCACGCGAGTGGCCTGAGTGCCAACATCCACAAGGATCGGGCCAGGTTCCCTCCGGAGTACCGCCGCTTTTCCCTGTGCGGGCGCCCTTCCGTACGCGGGCACACCGAGAGCTCGGTAAAGGCCATCTCACATACTGGGAGAATTCGCTCAAAGGTTCTGTTTTTTCTATTCTCGTCAACTGGGGGTCTCGCATCCGGCATGGTCACGGGGAGACGCGAGGCCGGTCTCCGGTCCCGCGCGGCCACCAGGGAGCGACGACACTCGCGCTCCGCGGGGCCGATACGGGACCGGCCGGAGAACGGGCGATCGAAGGAGTGGTGCCGTGTTCCACAGGCGAAGGTCGGCAGGGGTCCTGGCACTGCTGGCGTGCGGCTCGCTCCTGCTCGGCGCCTGCGCGAGCGCCGATCCGACGGACGACCCGACGGCATCGGGCTCGGAGCCGAGCCAACCGGCCGATACCATCGCCTACGCGTACGAACAGGAGTTCCACTCCTACAACAACAACACCACCGCCGAGAACGCCACGCGCAACGCGGCGCCCCTGCAGCGGGTGCTCACGGGTTTCTGGTTCTACGGTGACAAGGGCGCGATCGTCCCCGACAAGGACTTCGGAACCTACGAGAAGATCTCCGACGACCCGCTGAGCGTCAGGTACACCATCAACGCCAAGGCGGTCTGGTCCGACGGCACCCCCATCGACTGCGACGACGTCATGCTGTGGTGGGCCTTCCGGTCCGGCAAGGTCAAGGGCTTCGCCTCAGCCGACACCAACGGCGTCCAGGACACCGAGATCCCCGACTGCGAGAAGGGCGGCAAGGAGTTCACCCTGGTCTACGACAAGCCGTTCGCCGACTGGGTGGCCGGCGGCCCCGGCGCGACCGAGATGCTGCCGGCCCACGTGGTCGCCGAGCAGGACGGTCTGTCCGAGGAGGACTTCATCGCGGCGGTCAAGAACACCGACTCGAAGAAGCTCGCCGAGGGCATCAAGTTCTTCAACGACGGCTGGGTCTCCGAGGGGAGGCTGCCCGAGGCCAGGCTGATCCCCTCCTCGGGACCGTACAAGCTCTCCAAGCTGGACGCCGGGCAGCGGCTGACCCTCATCGCCAACGACAGGTGGTGGGGCACCCCCGCCGCGACTCCGACGATCGTCGAGCGTTTCATCACCCTCGACGAGCAGGCGCAGGCGCTGCAGAACCGCGAGGTCCAGATCGTCGAACCCCAGCCGGGACCCGAAGTGCTCAAGCAGTTGCAGTCCCTGCGGGGGGTGAAGGTCAGCGCCTCCGACAAGTACACCTACGAGCACCTGGACTTCAACTTCCACTCCAGCCCGTTCCGCGACAGAAGGTTGCGCGAGGCGTTCGCCAGATGCGTGCCCAGGCAGCTCATCGTCGACCATCTGATCAAGCCCGTCGCCCCTGCGGCCAGGCCCCTGCAGGTTCGCACCGTGGCCCCGTTCCAGGCCAACAGTGCCGCGGTCGTGGCCGCCAGCGGCAGCGCCGACGTGTACATGCGGCAGGACATCGCGGGGGCCAGGGAACTGCTGCGGAAAGCCGGCCAGACGGGGCTGGAGGTCAACATCGGCTACCAGACCCCGAACCCGCGCCGCACCGCGGCGGTGCAGCTCATCATCGACTCCTGCAACAAGGCCGGATTCAAGGTCGTCGACAAGGGCTCCGAGGATTTCCTGGGCACCGTGATGCCGACCAACGGCTACGACGTGGCGCTGTTCGCCTGGTCGGGTTCGGCCCTGGTCAGTGGCTGGGCCTCCAGCTTCACCTCGCCGCAGAAGTGCGACGCCCACAGCAAGGGCAACAACAACGGCTGCTACTCCAGCAGGCGGGTCGACCTCCTCATCAAGGAGTTGAACTCGACCGTCGACCTGGCCGCCCAGGACCCGATCATCGGTGAGATCGAGAAGCGGCTCTGGGACGACCTGGCCACCATCCCGCTGTTCCAGCATCCGGGACTCAGCGCGTGGGACGAGACGCTCCAGAACGTCGTCCCGAACCCCGCGCAGTCGACCATCACCTGGAACATGGACAAATGGCGCCTTTCCTAGAGTCTCCCCTCCTCACCGCCGCGGTCATGGATGGAGAGCCCCATATCTGTCACTAGATGACAGGTACGGGTGCCAGGGTGAGCACAAGAGCCGAGACTTCCAGAGGGAGCCCACATATGCCTCGTGCCACCGGAACCTTCACCATCGACAGCTGGGATCCGCACCCCTACGACGAGGCCGAAGGCGCCACGCTCTCCCGCGTCCACATCACCAAGACCTTCGACGGCGACCTGGCCGGCACCAGCACCACGGACATCATCACCGCGATCGCCCAGGTCGAGACATCGGCGGCCTACGCGGGCTTCGAGCGCTTCACCGGCACCGCGCACGGCCGCAAGGGCACCTTCGTGCTCCACCACACGGCCACGGCGCACGCCACGGAGTCGGAGCTGAGCTGGACGATCCTGCCCGACTCGGGCACCGGGGAACTAGTGGGCATCCGGGGCGGAGGGCAGATCGTCAACGACGACGGCGCCCACTCCTTCCACCTCGACTACGAGCTCGGCTGAGAGCGATTCGCCCAGGGAAACAGCGAAGGGCGGCCGTCTGGCCGCCCTTCGGTGAGGAGTGGAGCTATGGGGATTCGAACCCCAGACCTCCTCCATGCCATGGAGGCGCGCTACCAGCTGCGCCATAGCCCCTCGGTGTAACCGTTTGTCGCCGGACCCGGCCCGGCGACCACGCCAGCATATAGGAAATCAGTCCCTACCCTGTAACCACCGGTGCGGGCCGGGGGTGCCGACCCGCGCGCGGGCGTCTACCGTAACGATCCGGCCTTCCCGATCAACGTCGCGAGCTCGGTCACCGCGGGATCCTCGGTGGCCGCCGCCAGGCGGGTGGCGTGGGCGGCGAGGTCCTCAGGGGCCGCCCCGGCGATCCCCTCCCCAGTACGCAGGTACTCGGCGAAGCCCGCGGCCACCACGTCGACCTGGAACCTCGGCGCGGAATCCCGCCACAGCGAGGACGCCAGGTCACCGGCCGCGAGGGAGCGAGTGGCCTCGGCGGGGTCGCGGGTGTCGGGGTCCTGCCAGCGTACGGTGGCGGTGGCCAGCTGACCCGACGCCCCGCCGCGCAGCCGCACCTCGTACAGAGCGGTCACCGAGTGACCGGGGCCGATCTCGCCGCCGTCCTTGGCGTCGTCGCGGAAGTCCTCGGTCGCGAGCTGCCGGTTCTCGTAGCCGATCAGCCGGTACGACTCCACGACCGAGGGGTTGAACACGACCTGTGCCTTGGCGTCGCGGGCGCGCAGGTCGAGGTTGGTGGCGAGTTGCTCGACGAAGACCTTGCGCGCGTCGTCGACGGAGCTGACGTAGACCGCGGCGCCGTCCCCGTTGTCGGCGAGCTGCTCCATCAGCTGATCGCCGTAGTCGCGGCCGACGCCGACGCACAGCAGGGTTATCTTCTTGCCCGCGGCCTCCTCGACCCGGGCCAGGATGCCCTGCCAGGTGGTGTCACCGACGTTGGCCAGTCCGTCGGAGAGCAGGATGACACGGTTGACCGCCACCGCCCTGAGGCTCGTCGCGGCCTCCGCGTAGCCACTGGTCAGCCCCTCCTCCAGGTTGGTCGACCGCCCTATGGCGAGGCGCTCGACGGCGGCATGGAGCCGGTCCCTGTCGGTTGCCGGGGTCATGGACAGAAGGACGTCCGCCCGGTCGCTGAAGGCCACGACGGAGACCTGGTCTCCGGGCCCGAGCTGGTCGACGAGCTTGTGCAGGGCCTCCCTGACCAGGTCGATCCTGCCGGACTCGCTCATGGAACCGGACACGTCCACCACGAAGGTGAGGTTCGCCGGGCGCCGTGCCTCCGCTGCCGCCCTGCGGGTCTGCAGGCCGACGCGGAGCAGCGCGGTGCCGTTGCCCGGTACACGAGCGCCGTCCATGTGCACGGTGAAGCCGTTGTCGTCCGGCTCCCGGTAGTCCTGCGCGAAGGAGTTGACGAACTCCTCGGGCCGGACCTGACCCGGCTCCGGCAACCTGCCCTCCTGGATGATCCGCCTGCTGTAGCCGTACGAGGCGGTGTCCACGTCGAGGGCGAAGGTGGAGATCTGCTCGGCGGCGGTGTCACGTCGCCTGGCGGCCTCGGCCTCGGAGCCCTCGTTCCCGGAGGTGGCCGGACCACCGGTTTCCGCGAGGGAGTGCCGCGGGACCTGCTTGCCGGATTCGGGCATCGGCTGGCCGGCGGCTCCCTTCTCGGCCGACGACCCTCCACAGGCGGCGGCGGACAGCAGGGCGATGGCGGCGAGGGCAGTGGCGAGCGGGCGTGACTTCATGTCGCCTCCTAGGGATGCGTGTCATTCCCTACGACGGCTCCTTCCACCTTTCCGCCGGGGGCTTGACCCAAGCGAGCACAAACCGTGTTCGGCACGTGATCAGGGCTTTCAGGCCGGATCACGCCCACCGAGTCATCACAGAGGGGTGGACAGGCCCAGCCGGTCGTCACGGACGTCAGGCCGCGGTCACCGTACGGGTGGCGGCGTGTGACAGCATCTCGTTCATCTCGGCCATGCTGTCCGGCCGGACTCCCAGCCGTCTTGAAAAAACGCGACATAGGATCCTTCGTCATGCGGGTGTACCTCGGCCTCGCGGCCAAAGATCCGGAAGCCGGAATACCGGAGGCGATGCTGCG
This sequence comes from Streptosporangium sp. NPDC049248, assembly GCF_040678965.1. NCBI lineage: Bacteria > Bacillati > Actinomycetota > Actinomycetes > Streptosporangiales > Streptosporangiaceae > Streptosporangium > Streptosporangium sp. NPDC049248. The sequence continues at coordinate 48,143 of NZ_JBFAQY010000039.1, read as the reverse complement.
CCGTGTCAGGAACGCGATCGACAGCGCGTTCCCCGTACCACCGGAGGTCATCAGGTCGCGCGAGTGGCACCGCCCCGGCATCACCATGTTCGCCTGGACCAACGAGCCCGACGACTCACGGCAGCCGCCGCCGCTGATGACCGAGCACGACCGGGTGACCGGGGTGAACGGTTACCTGGCCGCACCGGACGACGTGAACCGGCTGGCGGGTATGACCGCGCTGGACAGCGCGGCGGTCGGCGGGTGCTTCTCGGTGTTCCGGGCCACCGGTGGCGAGTTGTCGGCCGCCACCGCGATCCACCGGGTCTGCCCGGTCTACTACGCCGAGACGCCCGACGTGCACGTGATCGGCAGCCGGGCCCTCCTTGTCCATCTCGCCTGCGGCGAGCGTGTCGACTGGGACGTGCTCGCGCTGCAGTCGATGGTCCGGCAGGGATACTTCCTGTCCGACGAGACGCCCTACCTCGGGGTGAGCGCGCTGCCGCCGTCCTCGTCGGTGACCGTCAGGGGCGGCACCCGTACGATCACCACGACCCCGCTCCCGACCGCCGTGCCGGCGCCGGAGTCGCGCAGGCGGAAGAAGGAGCTCGTCGGGGAGCTGGCCGAGGCGCTGCTGGCCACCGTGGAGCCGCTGCGCGCGGCGGGAGAACCGGTGAACCTCGCGCTCACCGGTGGCAGGGACAGCCGTCTGATCGCCGCGGTGCTGCACGCGGCCGGCATCCCGCTGCGCGCGACCACCAACGGCCTGGACACCCACCCCGATGTGATCCTCGCCGGGCGCGTCGCCCAGGCGCTCCGCGTCGAGCACACCGTCATCCCCCCGGCCCGCGCCGAGAAGAAGGACGCGATCGTCGTCGAACACCCGCTCGCGCGGGCCTACGAGACGCTGCGTGCCTGTGAGGGCATGACATCGGCGTACGAGTCGGTCGTCGGCTACCTCCCCTACAGCGCCAAGCCGACCATGTCCGGGCAGAGCGGCGAGATCCTGCGAGCCGGCGGCCTGCTGCTGCTCCAGACCGACCTGGGGGAGAAAGCCCTGCGCCGCCGGGTGGACGTGACCTTCCTGCGAGATCCGGCGCTGTTCAGCGAGGCGGCCAACGAGCACGCCCGCGAGCTGGCCGGGCCGTGGCGAGAGCGGGCTCCGCTGGAGGCGCTCGACCACATGTACATCTCCTACAAGGTCGGCCGCTGGCACGCGGGGGCGCGGGCGGGCTCGCTGCGCCGGGGCGACCAGATCTGGCCCTTCCTCGACAATCGGGTGGTCCGCGCCGCGCTGGGTCTCGACCAGACCTGGCGGCTGTCGGAGGAGGTCATCTACGAACTCCTCGGCATCCTGGCCCCCTCGCTCAGGGACATCCCGATCGAGGGCAAACCATGGCGATTCACCGCCGGGAGGCGGTACTACCCCTGGCAGCGCAAGCCGCAGGTGCTGACCGCGCCGAAGACCGGCGGCGGTGGCTGGAACTGGCGGACCAGCCCCGGTACGGAGCTGACCGGCCTGATACGCGACCACGTCCTGGGGCGCCTCGACCTGCTGACGCCCATCGTCAACCCCGACGAGGTTCGTGCGCTGTTCGCCGAACCCGTCCTCAAAAAGCCCAACCAGGCTTGGCATCTCTACACGGTGGCCACCATGCTGGGTGGGGACTATCCCGGCAAGGAACCCGAGGGCCTGTCCAGGATCCACATCCCCATCCCGTCCTGACCCACCTCCAGGGCCGACGCCGGGGAGGTCCGCCCCTTACCGGCTCCGTGGCGAGGCCCGACAGTGGCATGAAGGTAGAAGAGATCGCGCCCGCGATGGACTTCGACAGCTCGGCGACCTTCCGCCACCGGTTCACCCGGGCGATGCGCGCCTCTCCCCCTGCCTACCGTCGGACGTTCCGCGCCCCGCTGTCGCCCACCCGCCTATAACGGGTAGTCGCGAAAGCTTCGCCCCGTTCGGACCAGGAACCTCCCGGCCTGCACATCACACAACGTTACGCGTACGACGTACGAAGATCGTGCCCGACGAGTACTTCCCGACAGTGGAACGTGTTCCGCGAGCAGGCGTTCTCAACGGCGACGACGACGGCTCCGACCTCGGCCCACAGCCGGTACCGGACGGCGTCGAAACCTACCTTCAATCACCGCACAGTTACCCCTTATCCGACTTGAGTGAATATAATTCACTTATCCAATTAATTGCCGCGACAAGGATATTAGGATTTTATGTAGCGATTCAAATTTACCGCAAGCAAAGAAACGCGCACCTCCCATCAAGCTTCCACACCTGATTCGACCGGCACTTCTCCCACCACTTCCCGAGCGTTCAAAGAATGGCCGCACAGCGTTTTCGCTGAATGCAACGGGAGAGACAACGCACGTGTCTATTTTCATGAAACGGACCCTTGCGGGCGGCGCGCTCGCCGGGGCCGTCCTTCTTCTGCACTCCCCTGTCCCAGTTTCAGCCGATTCGCAGCTTTCAACTTTGACGCAGGCTCGTCTCGAGAGAATCGAATCTGCCAGGGGAACGCAGGTTGACCCCTGTCTTCTGGCGCTTTCCACTATTTGCACGAGCTTCATCTCCGTCCCCGGAACAGTTAACGCCCGCGACCTCTCCAGCACCAAGGCAATCATCCAGGGCGCATTGCAGCCACAGCCGACCTCGGACAGTTCGGCTTATATCCCGCTGTGCAAGTGGCTGGGTCTGCCAAGCTTCCTGTGCCGGATTCCCGATGGAGTCCAGGGTCCTGCTGGACCCGCAGGGCCCAGAGGCCCGGTGGGGCCCCGAGGCCCCGCGGGCGCAACCGGACCTGAGGGCCCCACCGGCCCCGCAGGACCCGCAGGACCGGCAGGCGCCGATGGCGCACCCGGACCCGAAGGACCCGCAGGACCGCAAGGACCTGAAGGACCCGCAGGACCCGCAGGCGCCGACGGCGCACCCGGACCCGAAGGACCCGCAGGACCGCAAGGACCTGAAGGACCCGCAGGACCCGCAGGCGCCGACGGCGCACCCGGACCCGAAGGACCCGCA
>NZ_JBFAQY010000039.1:0-45035 GCF_040678965.1 Streptosporangium sp. NPDC049248 | reverse complement strand
CGCAGGCGCCGACGGCGCACCCGGACCCGAAGGACCCGCAGGACCGCAAGGACCTGAAGGACCCGCAGGACCCGCAGGCGCCGACGGCGCACCCGGACCGGTAGGTGCTGACGGCGCACCCGGACCCGAAGGACCGCAAGGTCCCGAAGGACCCGCAGGACCTGAAGGACCCGCAGGCGCCGACGGCGCACCCGGACCCGCAGGACCGCAAGGTCCCGAAGGACCCGCAGGACCGCAAGGGCCGGAAGGCCCGCAAGGACCGCCCGGACCTCCCGGATCGGGAACTTTGAGTACCTCGACGAGCAGGCCGCCGGTTGTCAGGACGCCGATCATCACTGTCCCGGTCATCTGGACTCCCATGCATGTCTGCACTCCTACGAAAATCTGCTGAGGTTCTCCAGGGGGCTCGTGACACAGGTCGACTGACACCTCCCAGCCCAGTGGTTCGCTCCGAAGGTCTCTAGGAGCAAGAAAGTGGCCTTCGGGAACGGTTGCGTAGGACAGGTGGCCGTCGACTGACAGATAGAACCGACAGACGGAGAGGTACGGGGCGATGACGCCCCGTACCTCTCCGTCTGTCCGCCCCCTACCGGAAGTCCTCACGCCCGCGGGGCGTCTCCACTTCCGTAGGACAGCGAATCGACACCGCCGGGCGTCGCAGCCTTCCACTCCGATTACGCGATATGCCCCCTGGACAGCGGGAAGTTTTCCTACAAGATTAGTTGGATATTGGTTCCGGCTACGAGTCCAGGAGTTCACTGTGCCGCTCATCCAGCCTGACCCCACCTTCTACCCGTCCGCCCGCGAGGCCATGCTGGCCCCTCCGGAGGAGCTCGCCTACGTCGCCCTCCTCGACCCGGCCGGCGACGGCCGGCCCGATGGGCTCGCCACGATCGACCTCTCGGACGGAACGATCATCGATGTGCACGACATGTCCGTCCCCGGCGACGAGCTCCATCACTTCGGCTGGAACGTGTGCAGCGCGGCCCTGTGCCCGTACGCGCCGCACCCGCACGTGGAAAGGCGCTATCTGGTCCTCCCCGGCCTGAGGTCCAGCCGGATCTACATCTTCGACGTCAAGGACGATCCCCGGCATCCCAAGCTCGTCAAGACGATCGAGCCGGAGACGGTCTTCAAGAAGACCGGCTACAGCCGCCCGCACACCGTCCACTGCGGCACGGACGCCATCTATGTCAGCGCACTCGGCAACGTGAACGGCGACGCGCCCGGCGGGGTGTTCACTCTCGACCACGACACCTTCGAGCCAAAAGGCCGCTGGGAGTCCGACCGGGGGCCACAGCGGCTGCACTACGACTTCTGGTGGCATCTCGGGCATGACACGATGATCACCAGCGAGTGGGGGACGCCCAACCAGATCGAGCCGGGCCCTTCGTTGGAGCTGTTGGTCGGCCGACGGTACGGTCACCGGCTGCACGTCTGGGACCTGGCCAGGCGCAGGCATCTCCAGGAGATCGACCTGGGTGACCAGCATCAGATGGCCCTGGAGCTCCGGCCTGCCCACGACCCGACCAAGACCCACGGCTTCGTCAACACGGTGATCAACGTCGAGGACCTGTCGGCCAACATCTTCACCTGGTACCTGGAGGACGGTCTCTGGAAGGCCCGCAAGACGATCACAATTCCAGCCGAGCCCGCCGACCCCGACCTGCTGCCCGAACCACTCAAGCAGTTCGGCGCGGTACCGCCGCTGGTCAGTGACATCTCTCTGACCCTCGACGACCGGATCCTGCTCGTCTCGGCCTGGGGCACCGGCGAGCTCAAGGCGTACGACGTCTCCGACCCGTTCGCGCCGCGCGAGACCGGCTCTGTCCGAATCGGCGGGATCGTCCGGCGCGACGCCCACCCTGCCGCCCCTGACCGGGCGCTGAACGGGGGGCCGCAGATGGTCGAGGCCAGCAGGGACGGGCGGCGGGTCTACTTCACCAACTCGCTCTACCGGTCCTGGGACGACGTCTTCTACCCCGACGGCATCTCCAGCTGGATGGCGAAGGTGGACATCGCCACCGACGGTTCGATCGCACTCGACCCCGGTTTCTTCGTCGACTTCGCCGCCGACGGCCGCCGTGCGCACCAGATCCGCCTGCAGGGCGGCGACTCCTCCTCCGACTCCTACTGCTTCCCCTGAAGGCTCGCCCGATGGATCTGACGTCCCTGCTCGTCCTGGCCGGGCTCGGCGCCTTCCACGGCCTGAACCCCGCCATGGGCTGGCTCTTCGCGGTCGCGCTCGGCCTGCAGGAGCGCTCGCGCGACGGAGTCCTACGAGCGCTGCCGCCCATCGTGTTCGGCCACGCGGGCTCGGTGCTGATCACCCTCGGGCTGGTGTACGCGGCACGGCTCGCCGCCCCGCCGAAAGCGGTCTCGTACGGTGTGGCGGCCGTGGTGTGCGCCTTCGGCCTCTGGCGGCTGCTCAGACGGCGCCACCCCCGTTGGGTCGGCATGAGGGTGACGAGGTGGCAGCTGGCCGGATGGTCGTTCCTGATGGCCACCGCTCACGGAGCAGGCCTGATGGTGCTCCCGGTCACCCTGCGCGGCGGGCATGAGGGACATGGCGGCCATGGCGGCCATGACGCCACCGCGCTGGCCTCGCAGAGCCTGCTGGCGACCGGGGCGCACACGCTGGCCATGCTGGTGACGACCACTGTCCTGGCCCTGGTCGTCTACGAACGGCTGGGGGTGGCGGTGCTCCGCAAGGCGTGGTTCAACCTCGACCTCGCCTGGGCCGTCGCCCTCATCGGGGCGGGCGCCTTCGCCGCACTCACCTGACGTCACCCGCCACGCCGAAGGTGAACCGCCGTGCGGCGGCATGCGTTCTAGAAGCATGCGCCGACTGTTTCCCGCCCTGCTGGCCGTCGCCGTCCTGTCATCGTGCGCCATCGCCGAGCCCAACGTGATCACTGCTGAGGGGGTGCGGCGGGAGGTCCCGGACAACCCTCCGGTCGCGGAGACCGTGCATGGTCTGACGTCCTTCGGACATGCCCTGTTCACCGCGACCACGAGCCCGGGGGGCAACGCCGTCCTGTCACCCTTGAGCATCGGTTACGCCTTCGGCATGGCGAGGGCGGGGGCCGCCGCGGACACCGCCACCGAGCTCGACACGGTCTTCGGCTTCCCCTCCGCGGGACCGCATGCCTCGCTCAACGCGCTCGCCAGGCAGATCATCACGACCGAGGACCCGCCGCCCCCTCCCGCCCCGGGCGCGGAGCGGGATGCCCGGGACGCCCCCGCCCCTGCGATCGTGAGCATGGCCAATGCGCTGTTCACCCAGGAAGGGTTGAGCGTCAGGGCGGAGTTCCTGCGCACGCTCGCGGCACAGTACGGCGTGGGTGTGCACCAGGTGGACTTCACCGGGGATGGCGCCAAGGTCATCGACGCCTGGGCCGAGGAGCGAACAGCCGGGCGGATCAGGAAGGTGTTCGACAAGCTGAGCCCACAGACCAGGCTGGTCATCGCCAACGCCGGCTACCTCAGGGCCGAGTGGACGACGCCGTTCACCGAACCGGCCGAGGAAGGCGTCTCCTTCACCCGCGCGGACGGCACGACCGTACGTACGGCCCTGATGCGCCGCGACGGCGGCCTCCCGTACGCGGCGGGGCCCGGCTGGCAGGCCGTGGAGTTGCGGTACGCCGGCGGTGACCTGGCCATGTGGGTTCTCGTACCGCGAGCGGGCGGTTCTCCCGGCGATCTGCTCTCCCCCGCCGTGATGGCACGGGTGGCCGCCGAGCTCAGGGAACGGCCGGTGCGGCTCGCCATGCCACGCTGGGACTTCTCCACGAGCCTGGACCTGGCGGAGCCGCTCGGGAGGCTGGGACTGCGGGGGACCGACTATTCGGGCATCACCGACGGCGCCTCTCTTGAGCAGGCCGTCCACCGCGCCGACATCACGGTGAACGAGTGGGGCACCGAGGCCGCCGCCGTCACCGGCCTCGCCTTCACCGTGTCGGCCCCTGCCCCGCCCGAGGCAGAGGTCCGTGCCGACCACCCGTTCGCCTTCGCGATCGTCCATCGGCCGACGCTGACCCCGCTGTTCATCGGCCAGGTCGGCGATCCGGCCGCCAGGAGCTGAGCCGGCCCGGACGATCACGCCCGCAACGAGTCGACGAAATACGCCATTCCGGTCAGCCAGCGGTCGGGGTCTTCTGCCTTGCGCCGGACGAAACCGGCCACCTCGGGATGCGGGAAGATATGGAACCGCTCGGCGGCGAGGCCCTCGACCACCACGTCGGCCACGGCCTCGGGGTCGAGGACGGATCCCGACGCGCCCGCCGCCCTCGCGCTGAGATGGTCCGCGGCGACGCCACGCTCGAACATGGCGGTGCGCACGCTCTGCGGGCAGAGCACGCTGACCCTGACACCCCTGGTCGCGTAGTGGATGGACACCCACTCGGCGAAGGAGATCGCCGCCGACTTGGTCACGGCGTAGGGGGCGTCTCCGGGGCAGCTCACCAGCCCGGCCGCCGAACAGGTGTTGAGCAGGTAGCCCTCACCGCGCTCGACCATCCCGGGCACGACCGCGCGCGCCGCGTAGACGTGGGCGAGGACGTTCACCGCGATCGTCCGGGTCCAGTCCGGGCTCGTGGCGTCGAGCCCGCGGCCGGTGGTGACGCCGGCGTTGGAACAGAACAGGCCGACCGGGCCGAAGGCACTCTCGGCGGTGGTGACCAGGCCGCGTACGTCCTCCTCGACCGACACATCGGCCCGTACCGCGACCGCCCGGTCACCGATCTCCCTGGCCACCGCGGTCGCGCCCGCCGCGTCGATGTCGGCCACGACCACGCCGGCCGCACCCTCCGCGGCGAACCTGCGGACCATCGCCCGGCCGATCCCGCTCGCGGCCCCGGTCACCACCACGACCTTGTCCCGCACCCGCATGCAAGCTCCCTCGAACCGACCAGCCGGTCTCTGGGAACCTATTCCTACCCGTCAGTAGCCGTCAACGACGGCGCAGCACGAAGACACCCCAGCCCAGGTGTCGCCTGCCGTACTCGACATGCGAGCGGCGACAGCGCTCCAGGAAGCCGCGCACCCCCTCGACGTCGGGATCGTCGGGGTTGTCACGCAGCCAGTCGCTCAGCGTCCACCACTGGCTCGCCACGTAACGGTCCCAGCTGTCCTGGTCGGCGAGGACCATCTCCAGCACCTCGACCCCCGCCGCCTCGAACCTGTCGAAGGTCCCCGCCAGCGAGGTGAAGTCGTCCGGCCCGAACCCGAACGACTCGTATGCCGCCGCGGGCGGCTCGGAGTTCCAGTACGGCTCACCTACGAGCAGGATCCCGTCCTCCTTCAGCGGGGGAAGCATCAGCTTGACCGTCCCCTCCAGCCCGTTGCCGATCCAGGTCGCCCCCAGGCAGGACACGACGTCGAACGTCCCCGGCTCCGCCGGGTAGGCTCCGGCGTCGCCCTTCACCAGGCGTACGCGATCGGCCACCCCGAGCTCCCCGGCCCTGGCACGCGCCGCGTCGAGGAAGACGTCGCTGATGTCCACCCCGACCCCTTCGATTCCGTGGGCGAGAGACCACTGGCAGAGCATCTCCGCCTTGCCGCAGCACAGGTCGAGCAGGCGGGTTCCCCGCCGGAGCCTGGCGACCTCGCCGAGCAGCGCCAGCTTGTCGTTCGTGAACGGGTTGAGGATGCGGTGACCGCCCTCGGCGATCTCGTGAAAACGCAGTGACATGACCGCCATGTTTCCCAGGTGGGAAGAGCCGGACAACCGGTTATCCGCGGGGGGGATCCGGGGTTGCGGCTGACACGGTGTCAGCCCCTATACCTGAAGGCACCATGTTCAGCATAGGAGAGTTCGCCCAGCTCGGCCGCGTGTCGGTGCGCATGTTGCGCCACTACGACGCGATCGGCCTACTTCAGCCCGCCCATGTCGACCCGGCCGGTCACCGCTTCTACCGGGCCGGCCAGCTGTCGCGGCTCAACCGCGTCGTCGCCCTGAAGGATCTCGGCTTCACCCTGCACCAGGTCGGTTCGATCCTGGACGAGCGGGTCGACGCCGCGGAGCTTCACGGGATGCTGCGGTTGCGCCGCGCGGAACTGGAGGAGCGGATCGCGGCGGACGCGGCACGGCTGATCCGGGTTGAGGTAAGGCTCACGACAATCGCCAAGGAAGGTCACATGCACCCCGAAGAGGTTCTGCTCAAGCCGATCCCCGCGACCCGCGTGGCGGAGCTCACCGCCGTCGCGGCGAGCTACGACGCCGAGGACATCGGCCCCGTCATCCAGCCGCTCTTCGACGACCTGTGCCGCAGGGTCGAGACCGCCGGAGTGAGGATCACCGGTTACGGCATCGCCCGCTACGAGCCGGAGGCCGACGGCCGGGTGACCGTGCACGCCGGTGTGGAGGTCTCCGCGGAGGCGGGCGACGACCACGACTTCGCGATCGTGGACCTGCCGGAGATCGAGTCGGCCGCCACGATCATTCACCGTGGCTCGATGGAGCAGACGGGCCCGACGTTCCAGACGCTGGCCCACTGGATCGACGAGCATGGCTACCGGGGCGTCGGGCTCGCGCGGGAGGTCTCCATCGACTGCCCACCCGACGACCCTGACAACTGGGTGACCGAATTGCAGCTGACGGTCACGCGCGCGCGATGACCAGATCGCTGAGGCGGCGGACATCCTGCTGGAGCTTGTGGTTGAGCGCGTGTCCGAGAAAGGGGGCATACAGGCGCCGCAGGCCGCGGAACCTGACTCTGAGGCGAACGGTCACCAGGCAGCGGTCGCCGCCCAGCGGCACGACCGACCTGCCGCCCTCGGCGTCGATCCCCGAGATCGTCCGCCAGGCGAACTCCCTCCCGGGAGTCACCGAGGTGACCACGCTGCCGGTGTAGTGGACACGGCCCCTGAAAGTGATGAACTCGTCCGTGGTGGTGCCCGGGACGACGAGGCCCGGCGGGTCCGGCGCCATGGTGGTCACGCCCGCGCGCCATCGGGGATCCTGGCCGAAGTCGGCGATGATCTGCCATATCTCGGCGGCCGGACACGCTATCTCGATCGACACATTCAGTTCGATCACAGCTCGTACACGATCCCTGCCGGACCCTCGGACCTCGCCCGCAACCGGGTTCGGGTGGCATGTGAGCGAACACCGGAACGGACCCGCCCGGGGCGGCCAGGGCCGTCGACCTCCGTCCAATGACTACTGGTCATTGCCGCTCTTTTCCATCAAGCGATTTAGTCGACAAACCATATCGAATCTGCATTTGTTATGAATGTTGACCAAAAGGGAGAATCGGCGGAGACCTGACGCCTGTCCCCGATCCTTGGTCCACGGTGACCGGGATCGGGGATCGGGGATCACAGCTGTTCGGAACCGGTGGACTCGGGGACGCGGATGGTGACGCCACCGGGCACGACCTTGGCCTTGAGCTTGGTGACGGCCCCCTTGGCGCCACCGTCCAGCTCGTAGGTCATCGGGGAGCCGAACCTGGCGGTGATCTTGCGAGCCCGGGTCATCCGGACGAACGGCGAATCCTCGGACCGCCCCGCGCTCATCCGGCCGAGCACGCGGGCCCACTGGATCGGCCCGTTCGCGGTGGTCACGCCGATCTCCAGCCATCCGTCGTCGGGACGCGCGTCGTCGAACGCCTCGATGCCGCCGGTGATGGTGCCGACGTTGCCCAGCAGCAGACAGCTGGCCTCGCCCTCGAACCACGTCACCCCGTCGATCCTGACCTCCATCGGCACGAGCTCCCCGCGCACGTGACGCAGGCCCGTCCAGACGTACGCCGCACGTCCCAGGCGGTCCTTCAGCCCCCGGTCGGCCTCCTCCATCATCGCCGCGTCGAAACCGACCCCGGCCATGACGGCGAAGTGCTCCCCGTTGACCTTCCCCAGGTCCAGCTTCCGGTTCTCACCGTGGAACGCGACGTGCACGGCCTTGGGCAGGTCCTCGGGGATGCCCAGGTTCTGCGCGAAGAGGTTGCCCGTTCCCGCGGGGAGGATGCCGACCGTGACGCCCGAGCCCGCGATCGCGTCCACGCAGCGCTGCACCATGCCGTCACCGCCCCACACCAGGATCAGGTCGGCGCCCTCCTTCAGCGCCTTCCGCGCCTTCTTCGGCGCCTTCTTGCTCTTGGGCACCTCGTACCAGAGCAGCTCGCCGACTCCCTCGTCGGCGAGGAGCCTGCGCAACTCGTCCAGCCCTCCACCGAATGACTTCCGCTGGTGAGCGATTACCGCGACCGTGCCGACCTTCTGCTTCCGGGGCAGCATCTGACCTCCTGTAGCACCCTGCCGGATACGCTGACGGCTGCCCTCGCACCGGAGCGGCAAACGTCGCGCACCCCCAGCTCGCACCTGGTTTCCTCGTTTCCCGGCTGCTCGTCCGGTTCGGTCAATCGGTGATCAACCGGTCCCGGAAGTCACTATCGTCACAACCATGGAGCAACTGGCGTTCACCTCGACCACCCTGGTCAACTTCAAGGACAGGACCTACCGCTGGGTGGACGTGAAGCACTTCCGTATAGTCCCCGGACAGGACGACGAACCGCTGCTCACCGCGCTGCTCTCGCACCAGCTGTACCGGGACGACTACCTGGGCCCCGACTCCTGGAAGGACGGTGGGTCGGTGCACGGCCCCTACCGCCTCGACGCGCTCTCGACCGCCTCCTTCGAGGGCGTCGACGCGGAAACCGCCTCCGCCACGATCCGCACCTGGGCCGACAGGTACACCGATCTTCCCGAGACCGTCGCCCACGACCTGGAGAGCGAGGTCTACCGGCTGATCCGCGCGGCCACCTCCCTCTACCGCCTCCGCGACCTCGACGAGGCGGACCGCGACGACGACCTGGGATGGATCCTCGGCGACTTCCACGAGCTCGTGCTGATCGACCGGAACGAGGGCTCCCTTGCCGTCGTCGTCGCCTCCGACGACTGACCCGGCCCTCCGCACACGTTCGGCTCTCCGGCCCGCGGCGAACGCGAACACACGGCCGAGCACCTGGGCCGATACGGAGACCGGACAACGTACGGCACGCCCCGAACGAAGCGAAGCGTCCGGGGGTGCGGGGGGCAAAGCCACCGCCTCGGGGGTCACTCCCCCGTGCGAACGACGAAGGGGCCCGCCGGAAGCAGATCTCCGTCTGCGAACAGCGAACCCCGGTCACCACATCGGGGGGCTCGGGGGTCACTCCCCCGTGCGAACGACGAAGGGGCCCGCCGGAAGCAGATCTCCGTCTGCGAACAGCGAACCCCGGTCACCGAAGTGGAGCTATGGGGATTCGAACCCCAGACCTCCTCCATGCCATGGAGGCGCGCTACCAGCTGCGCCATAGCCCCTTGCGATGCAGATGAAATCTTAACCGACTTCTGACACCCCTCGCGCCATCATTCCGGACACGAGCGCGATGGCCGCCGACCCCAGGGCGCTCGCGGTGATGATCCCGAAGGAGATCACATAGGCGTCCCGGGACGGGATGGCGGTGCCGGCGATGGTGATGGAGGTGAGGAGCGCGGCGGTCGCGGCGCCGGAGAGGCTGCCGCCGATGGAGCGGACCAGGGAGTTGATACCGCTGGCGATGCCGCTCTGGTCCCTGGGCACGTGCTGCACGGCGAGCGCGCCCAGCGCCGCGTAGGCGATGCCGAAACCCAGCCCCTGCACCGCGTTGGCGCCGACCAGCTGGAGCACCGAGTCGTTGAAGAGGGTGAACCAGCCGAATCCGATCGCGCACAGGCCCGCGCCGAGAGCGAGGGAGTAGGCGGGACCGAACCAGGCAGAGAGACGGCCGGCCATGAAGGAGGAGAGCAGCATGGTCACGGTGCTGGGCAGGGCGTAGAGACCGACGTCGAGGACAGATCCCCCGAAACCATACCCAGCGGACGGGGGTGTCTGGATGAAACTGGAGATCAGGGCGAAGGAGCCGAACATGGCGAAGCCCAGGAGCAGCGAGGCGAGGTTGGCCGGGAGGGAACGGCGGCCGACGAGCAGGTGGAGCCGTACCATCGGCGCCCGGAGCCGCAGCTGGCTGAAGACCCAGACGGCACCGAATCCGCCCGCGCCCGCGAACAACCGCAGGACGGCCCCCGAACCCCAGCCCCAGTCGTTGCCCTTGGAGATCGCCAGCAGCAGGCAGACGAGCCAGGCGGACAGCAGCGCCGCGCCGATGAGGTCGGGGCGGCCTCCGGCACCGGTTCCGCCACCGGGGGCACTCAGCACGATGAGGACGATCGCGATCACGCCGAGACCCGCGGTGATCCAGAAGACCGGGTGGTGGCTGGGGGTGCGGTCGGCGATCAGGCCGGTGACGATCATACCGAGGCTGCCGCCGACGCCCATGGTGGCGCTGACCACCCCGATGGCCGTCATGACCCTGTCGGACGGGAAAGTGTCCTTGATCATGCCGATGGCCAACGGCACCAGCGCCGCCGACGCGCCCTGCAGGGCCCGTCCGGCGATCAGTACGGGAAAGGAGCCGGACAGGGCACAGACCAGCGAGCCCAGGACGAGCAGGCCGACCGTGAACAGGATCATCCGCTTCTTGCCGTACATGTCGCCGAGGCGTGACAGCAGCGGCGTGGCCACCGCGGCGGCGAGCAGCGAGGCGGTGAAGACCCAGGTGACCTCGGCCACCGACACGCCGAAGGTGGCCATCAGCCGGGGCAGCAGCGGGATGACCACGGTCTGCTGGACGGAGACGACCATTCCCGCCGCGGAGAGCGCCACCAGGGTCAGCCAGAGATGTCTGCCCTGCTGGGCGGTACCCGGTTCGGCGACGATCGTTCCCGTCACTGCACACTCCTTCGCTGCCGGCTTCTGTTCTCGCATGGTAAGGCGCGGCAGTAAACAGCCGTTTACCGGGCTATGTCACACCGAAGGGCCGTGACGTGTACGCCCCTGTGGCCGTTGAGCGTTTCGAAGGACACCGCGACCTGCCGGCCGGGGTCGCCCACCGGATCCCGGGCGGCGTGACCGACGCCGAAGACGTGGTCCAGGAGGCGCGACCGCGCCGGCGCGGCCTGTGCCGCCCCCGAGAGGGCACAGGCCGCGCCGGCGAGGGAGGGTCAGCGCGTTAGAGCCCGCTCGTCCTCCAGGTAACTCGGCCGCCCGGCGTACCAGCCGGCCACGAACTGCACCGCGACCACCCCGAGCAGCAGCAGGAACGGCAGCGTCCAGCCACCGGTCGACTCGTGCGCGAAGCCGATGACCAGGGGCCCGGCGCCCGCGATGAGATATCCGGTGCTCTGCCCGAAGGCCGACAGCGCGGCTGTCGCATCGGGGGTGCGGGTGCGCATGGCGAGCATGGTGAGCGCGAGCGGGAAGGAGCCCATCCCGATGCCGACCAGGCTCGCGAAGAGCCACGCCAGGCCGACGGGCGCGAGCCAGAGACCGAGGAAACCGGCGACGTAGAAGACCACGAAGACGGCGACCACGGGCCGCTGGTCGGAGAACTTCGACGCCGCCCAGGGCACGAGGAGCGAGATCGGGATACCGATCGCGGTGAAGACGCCCAGCACCAGACCCGCCTGCCCGCTGCTGTAGCCACCATCGATGAGGATCTTCGGCAGGAAGCCGAACATGATGTAGGCGACCATGCTCTGGGTGCCGAAGTAGGCGGCGACCGCCCAGGCCAGCCTGCTGCGGAGCAGGGCACGAGCACTCGTTCCCTCGCTCGCGCCGCGCCGCTCCGGCTCACTGCGCGCGAGCGCAAGCCACGGAATGGCGGCAACGGCGGCGAGCGCCCCCCACACTCCGAGGGCAACGTGCCAGTTGCCGTCGGTGGCCTGCTGGATGGGCACGGTCGCGGCGGCCGCGAGCATCGTGCCCACCGCGAGGGCCGTGGTGTAGACGGTGGTCATGGTCCCGGCCCTGCCGGGGAAGTGGCGCTTGATCAGGCTGGGGATGAGCACGTTGCCCACCGCTCCGCCCGACAGCGCCAGGGCACTGCTGTAGAGGAACACCTCGGCCGAGTCCACCATCGAGCGGATGAGCAGGCCGGCGCCCAGGGCGATGAGGGAGAGAAGCAGGAGGCGGTGTTCGCCGACCTTCCTGGCCAGCGCCGGGGTCACCGCTCCGACCGAGGCGAAGATGAGCACGGGGAGCGTGGTGAGCAGCCCGACTCCGAGGGTGGTCATGCCGAGGCCGGAGGTTATCTGGTCGAGAACCGGCCCGACGCTCGTGACGGCGGTGCGCAGGTTCAGCGCCGCGAGAACGATTCCCAGCACGAGCAACCAGGCGAGAGATCCTGTCGTTCCACCGGTGCGGCCCCTGGTCTGATGGGTTAGCACGCTCATGCTGGTTTCAGTCCTCCTCAGTGGTTTCATCCAATCGTAGGATGATTGGCTGACCACAACTTTAACAGGACTGAAACATCCGTTTGTTCCTGACCGGCGCATCGATGCGGAGGTGATCGAAAATCGCTGACAACATGAAAGCCGGGCCACGCATCCCTTTACAGGGCGTGACCCGGCTCTCTCCCGCGCCGGCGTGTCCCTGGCGCCGATGCCAGAGAACCCGGACGGTCAGGGCTCCGGACACCTCGGGCCGCGCCGGGCGAGCTGCGATCCGGGCGAACCGCAGATGTACGCCCCCTGCGGACGGACATCAGGCGGCCATCCCGGACCCACGAGCGTCAGATGCGCGGCCCCGGGGTGAGCGGCGGCTCCTCGCCGAGCCGGCGGCCGGCCGGAGGCAGCGGTTCACCGCCGGGAGGCGGAAGGGCGGACTCCGGCGGATAACCCTGGCCCACGGTGCGCGGAGGTGCGGGCTCGTCGGAGCCATAGCCACCTGTCGTGCCGGTGCCGCCGACACGGGCGCCGTGCTCGTGCGGTCCCGGCACATCCCCGCGCCAGGCGCCGGTCTCGCCGCCGCGCGACTCGATGAAGGCCTTGAAACGCTCCAGGTCACCGCGGACCCGCAGGCGGACGATCTGCAGCCAGTCGCCGACGGTCTCGACGAACCCCTCGGGGTCGTACTCCATCTGGAGTGTGACCCGGGTGGTGTCCGGACCGAGGTGGTGGAAGGTCACCACACCGGCCTGGTGCGGCCGCTCCACAGATCTCCAGGCCACCCGCTCGTCGGGGTGCTGCTCGGTTATCTCCGCCTGGAACTCCCGGCGGACCCCCGCGATCTCGACGACCCACGCGGTACGCGTGTCGCTGAGCTGCTTGATCGACTCCACGCCTTCCATGAACTCGGGAAAGCTCTCGAACTGGGTCCACTGGTTGTACGCGGTCCGGATCGGTACGTTGACGTCGACTGACTGTTCAATCGAACTCATGACCGTGCCTCCCTTGTGGTTTGGTCGGTTCGGGAGGCAGACCTGCCCGGTACGGGCCGGACCTAACTAGCGCCGCCGCAGAAGCCAGTAAAGCCCCAGGACTGGCAGCACAAACGGGATGAAGAGATATCCGCTCCCGTAACCCGACCAGACTGTGGCACGAGGGAACGCCTCTGGATAGACCATGCTGAGCGTGCCGACGATGAGCACCCCGGCCAGCTCGATCCCGCAGGCGACCAGCGCCAGGATCCGATCCCCCCTGGCCAGCGCGACGGTGAGCACGATGTAGACGGCGGCGGCGAACGCCGACAGCCAGTAGGCCAGCGGGGCCTCCTGCAGGCGCGTCGCGATCTGTACCGCCGCGCGGGCCCCCGCGGCCAGTGCGAACACCCCGTAGACAGCCACCAGCGCGCGGCCGGGTCCGCTGCCGATCGCCGGCTCGCTCACGGCATGCCCTGCCAGACCTGGAGCAGCCGCCCGACCATGCCGGGAATCGCGAAGCCCGCCACCGCGACCACCGCGGGACCCCAGCGTGAGCGCTCGCCGAGCCCCCAGAAGGCCGCCGCCGGCGGGATCACCACGCTGCCCGCCAGGTAGCCGATGAGGGTGGCCGAGCTCGCCGGCCCCTCGCCCCGCAGCATCGCGGCGATCACGAACCCGGCCTGGACCAGCAGTCCGACCTCCAGCACCCCGAGCGCGACGAGAAGCACGGTGCCCATCGCCCTGTTCCGCATGGTGGTCAGGAGGCTGACCAGGCCGATCGCCAGGGAGAACAGGATCAGGCCGGTCGCGAGCGGGCCGATCATCGAGACCGCAGGGGATCGAAAAGCATGAGCAGTAGGGTACTGCCCGCCCCCCTCGCCCCCTCCTTCACGGCGCCTATTCTGAGACCGTGGAAAGGATCCTGGTCAGTGCCTGCCTGATGGGGCGGAAGGTCCGTTACGACGGGTCCGCCAAGACGAGCGGCGACGCGCTGCTGGCCGCGTGGCGGCGCCAGGGAAGGCTCGTCCCGTTCTGCCCGGAGGTCGAGGGCGGCCTGCCCGTCCCGCGCCCCGCCGCGGAGATCGAGGGCGGTGCCGGGGGCGCGGCGGTGCTCTCCGGGGCGGCCCGGGTACTGACCTCCGGGGGCACCGACGTCACGGCCGCCTTCCTCGCCGGTGCCCAGGCGGCGCTCGCCGCCGCCAGGTCCTTCGACGTGAAGGTGGCGATCCTGAAGGAGGGCAGCCCCTCCTGCGGCAGCCTGACCGTCTACAACGGCACCTTCGCCGGCCGGCGCGTCCCCGGCCACGGAGTCACCTCGGCCCTGCTCGAACTGCACGGCATCGCGGTCTTCGGCGAGGATCGCATCACCGAGGCCGCCGCACGACTGCGCGAGATCGGCGAGTCCTAGTATTCCCACAGGTCCGTACGGCTCTCCCCGCCGATGCAGAAGACCGCCGAGCCGTGCTCTCCCTTGACCAGGTCGACCCGGATCCACCCGGTGGCCGAGGCGACCTTGGCCTCGTAGCCCGCGTTGGGGGCCGCGGCGATCAGGCGGCACACACCGTTCTCGATGGCGAACGAGACCGAACCGCCCTTGACGTTCACCACGCGCAGGTTCCCGGTCGAGATCGACCTGGTCCTGGTGACCGTCGGCTTGGGCATGGCGGGCGACGGCGTCGGCCGGGAGGGACCGGCGTCCCGCGTGCGCGCCGGCGCGGCCGCCCTCGACGGGGAACGGGCCGGCTGTGAGCCGGTGGTGTCCCGCGTGGGCGGGATGAGACGGGGCGCCGGGGTACGGACGGATTTTGAGGAGGCCGTCGGCACGCCGATGACCTGCGGCCCCGTCGGCGCCCCCGCCGGGAGCCGCGATTCTCCGGTACGGCCGATGGCGGCGTTGAGGGGCTCGATGCTCGCGTCCTCGAAGACCTCGCTGCGGAGCACGTCGCGGACACCGAACCAGGCGACCGAGATCGCCAGGACGGTGGCGCCGCACCACACCGCTATGAACCCCAGCGTTTGCCGCATGTCACGGATTATTACGTCATATGTCCCTTGACTCACTACCGTTACATGACATGGCGATAGTTCTGGTGGTCGAAGACGACGAGTACGTACGATCCGCGATCATCCAGGAACTCAGCAGGCGCCAGCACGCCGTGCGCAGCGCGGGGCGGGCTCTCGACGCCCTGAGGGAGATCACCCAGAACCCCCCGGACGCGGTGGTCCTCGACCTCGGGCTACCCGACCTGGACGGGGCGGAGGCTCTCAAGATGGTCCGCAGCGTATCCAGCGTCCCCGTCATCATCGCCACGGCCAGGGACAACGAAGCGGAGATCGTCCGTCTGCTCCAAGCGGGGGCCGACGACTATCTGGTGAAGCCGTTCTCCGGCGACCACCTGAACGCCCGTCTGGACGCCGTGTTGCGCCGGGCGCGGAGCGCGACCCCGCCGCCGCTACTGTGCGTCGGCGCGCTGTCGGTGGACCTGAACCGGCGCGAGGCCCACCTGGACGGCGCCCCTCTCACCCTCACCAGGCGCGAGTTCGACCTCCTCGCCTACCTCGCCGCCCGCGCCGACCGGGTGGTCTCCCGCAAGGAGCTGCTCACCGAGGTGTGGCAGCAGTCCTACGGCGACGACCAGACGATCGACGTCCACCTGTCGTGGCTGCGGCGCAAACTCGGCGAGAGCGCGTCCTCCCCCCGCTACCTGCACACCGTACGCGGCGTGGGGGTCATGTTGATCACACCGCGGTGAGACGGACCCTGGCCCTGCTCACCGTCGCCGGGACCTCGATGGTCGCCCTGGCCTTCCTGATCCCGCTCGGGCTCATCGTCAGGGAGATCGCCCACGGCCGGGCCATGGCCGAGGCTGAACGGCAGGCGTCGGCTCTGGTCCCGGTGCTGGCCATCACCGTCGAGGAGACCCGGCTCACCCACGCGCTGCTCAGCACGGGCGCGCAGGACCGGATCGCGGTCCACCTGCCCGACGGCGGCTCGGCCGGCACCGTCAGGGCCCCCGCCCAGACCGTGGCCGCCGCCTCCCGGCTGACCAGGGCCATCACCGCGGAGATGGACACCGGCTACCTCCTGCTGCGCCCGGTCGCCCTGGAGGGTGGGCGGACCGTGGTCATTGAGATCTTCATCCCCTCGGATGACCTCACCCGGGGCGTCGCCGCGTCGTGGGCCGTGCTGAGCGGGGTGGCGGCGGTGCTCGTCGCCGGCGCCCTGCTGGTCGGCGACCGGCTGGGCGTCCGGGTGGTGCGTTCGGCCCGACGCCTGGGCAGGGCGGCGAGCGCGCTGGGCGCCGGAGATCTCAGCGTCCGCATCGAACCGGAGGGCCCACCCGAGCTGGTCGCGGCCGGTGAGGCGTTCAACAGCATGGCCGACCGCGTGGTCCAGCTCCTGGCCGCCGAGCGGGAGATGGCCGCCGACCTGTCGCACCGCCTGCGCACACCTCTCACCGCGCTCCGACTCAGCCTGGACCATCTGGGGCCCGAGGCCGAACAGAGCAGGAGCGCGCTAGGCCGCCTGGAAGCGGAGGTGGACCAGATCATCGCGGCGGCCAGGCAACCCTCCCTGGCCCCGGAGTTCGTCCACTGTGACGCCGCCGAGGTGCTGCGCGAGCGGCTGACCTTCTGGTCCGCCCTGGCCGAGGATCAGCAACGCGCCTGGGAGTGGATCGGCGCCTCGACCCCCACTCAGGTCCCGGTCGCGGCAGGAGAGCTCAGCGCCGTGCTGGACGCCCTGCTCGGCAACATCTTCCGGCATACCCCCGAGGGCACGGCGTTCACGGTGACCCTGCACCAGGGATCGGGCACCGTCGGCATGCTGATCGCCGACGCCGGCCCCGGGATCCCCGACCCGGAGGCGGCGCTGCGGCGCGGGAGCAGCGGCGCGGGATCCACCGGGCTGGGCCTGGACATCGCCCGCCGGCTCGCCGAGTCCACCGGCGGCACGCTGCGGATCGACGCCTCCTCCCTCGGCGGCGCCAGGGTCCAGCTCTGGTTCCGCACCGACCGGCACGACCGGCCCCCGCGCATCACCCGGCGCCTGGTCCGCGGCCGCTGGTCCCGCGGGAACACACCGCGTTGAACAGCCCGCTGAAGGTCATCGTGTTCGCGTGACAGGCGCTTCTTCTTCCCTTTCGCGGTTCCGGCGCGGGAAACAGGCAGGGCTTGGCCATCGCCCGCCTCGCTCGAGGGAGGCGAGAAGCCGCTTCCACCGGGGAGCGGAGAAGTCAGGCATTGGTTAGATCACACGTAAGCACACCTTAAAAGCGGTTAAAGCATGCTGCTTCGCCATTCCTGCTGCACGATCATGAAGGAGCGCGGCAGGGATCGCGCACGCCACCCGCGTCCGTGATCCCCTCGCGTCTCACCGGGCCGGCCTCACGTTCAGACGGAGGGCGCGCGGCCGGCCCGGCAAGACGCGCCGAGGTCCGCGACCAGAACCGAAAACCGCCTCTGACCTGCACTTTTGTGCAGGTCAGAGGCGGTTTAGCGGTGGAGCTATGGGGATTCGAACCCCAGACCTCCTCCATGCCATGGAGGCGCGCTACCAGCTGCGCCATAGCCCCTGGTCACCGCTTCGAGTGCTCTCGTCGCGGCGCTTGGGAAGCATATAAGGACACCGACATGTTCACCTAATCGACGGCCACACGGCCCGCGCCCGCCACCGGGGCGCAAGCCGCACCGGCGAGGTCACTCCTGGGTGACCTCGGGGTTGTCGTCGCTGCTGACCGGCTCGGGGAGGGTCCCGGCGTTGTGCTCCAGCAGGCGCCAGCCCTTGCGCGACTCCTCCAGCACCGACCACGAACAGTTTCCCAGGCCGCCCAGGGCGGGCCAGAGCTCCTGCGGCAGGTTCATGAGCTTGGCGATACCGAGCCGGATCGCCGCCCCGTGGGAGGCGACGACGAGCAGGCCGTCGGAGTCGACCTGCGCGGCCCAGCGGCGTACCGCCGACGCCACCCTGTCGGCGACGTCGCCGACCTCCTCGCCGCCCGGCGCCTCCCAGGCCGCGAACTCCCTGGGCCAACCCGCGGAGATCTCCTCCCGGGTGAGCCCTTCCCACTGCCCGCCGCCCCGCTCTCGCAGATCCTTGTCGACCATGACGTTCAGGCCGGTGACGCGGGCCAGTGCCGAGGCCGTGTCGAAGGCCCGTTGGAGGTCGGAGGAGACGATCATGCTCGGGCGGAGCGCGGCGAGCAGCGAGGCCGCACGGGTCGCCTGCGCGATCCCGGTCTCGTCAAGCGGGATGTCGCTGTGGCCCTGGAAGCGGTGCTCGACGTTCCACAGCGTCTGACCATGTCTGAGGCAGACGACGCGACGGCTCACTCAGCTACCGCCCCGCGGGCGCGCTGGGCTGCGACCTGGGTCACGCTGTCCGGCAGCGCGATGGAGGGGCAGTCCTTCCACAGGCGTTCGAGCGCGTAGAAGGTGCGGTCTTCCTCGTGCTGGACGTGCACGACGATGTCGATGTAGTCCAGCAGGACCCAGCGGCCCTCGCGCTCGCCTTCGCGGCGGACGGGTTTGGCGTCGGCCTCGATCCGCAGCCGATCCTCGATCTCGTCGACGATGGCGCGGACCTGGCGGTCGTTGGTGGCGGAGCAGAGCACGAACGCGTCGGTGATGACGAGCTGGTCGCTCACGTCATAGGCGAGGATGTCGTCGGCCAGTTTGTCCGCCGCCGCCTCGGCGGCGAGCCTGACGAGCTGGATGGATCTGTCGGTTGCTGTCACGGTGTGGGTCAGTCCTCCTGCTAGTCGGCGCTGTCACCTATCAGGGTGCCCGATTCGGCGCTCGTTGAAGAGCCACCGTTTGAACAACGCCTATCGTGGGCCGCCCGATTCCGTACCGCAAACGGATTGGCGGTCTGATCGGGGGCTTACCGCGCGGTCGGGACCGCGCCTGCCGATCTCGGGTGGGACGGGCGGGTGCCCGGGGCGTTCGACGATCAAGCCGGCCGAACTGTGGATACCCGCCCCACGCAAACTTCTCGAATCATAGCGAAACACGTTCTAACTTGCGTCTTTTCTGCAGATCATCGCGATTCACGGAATCTCTTCCGGCCTGCCCTGCCCCACCCGCCAAGGACGCCCCCCTTCAGATGACGCCCTGCCGTAGAGGCCGCGCTTGTTGATGTACTGGACGATGCCGTCGGGCACGAGGTACCAGATGGGCTCCCCGGCGGCCACCCGCTCGCGGCACTCCGACGACGAGATGGCCAGCGCCGGGATCTCCACCAGGCTGACCTTCCCCTCGGGAAGGCCGGGGTCGTGCAGGACGTGGCCGGGCCTGGTGGCGCCCACGAAGTGCGCGATGGTGAACAGCTCGTCGACGTCGCGCCAGCTCAGGATCTGGGCCAGGGCATCGGCGCCGGTGATGAAGTAGAGATCGACGTCGGGCCCCCAGGCAGAGGAGATCTCCCGGAGCGTGTCGATGGTGAAGGTCGGCCCTGGGCGGTCGATGTCGACGCGACTCACCGAGAAGCGAGGGTTGGACGCGGTCGCGATGACCGTCATGAGATAGCGGTCCTCCGCGGCGGAGACGGTCCTGTCGGCTTTCTGCCAGGGCCGTCCCGTGGGCACGAAGACCACCTCGTCGAGATCGAAGTGGTGGGCGACCTCGCTGGCCGCGACCAGGTGACCATGGTGGATCGGATCAAAGGTCCCGCCCATGACGCCCAGGCGCCGCTTCCCCCGACCGGTAGGCGCGTTCATCATGAAACGGACCATACGCGCAAGCCGTACAGAGCTTTTAATCACCCCCCGCGCGTGGCAGGCAGACCCGACGTAGCATGCCGGACATGACCACCACCCCGGATCGCAACCGCGTGCAGCTTCCCGGCATCAGCTCACGCGCCTACGAACATCCCACTGACCGGTCCGCGCTGGTCGCCCTCCGATCGCTCAGCGGATTCGACACGGTGCTCAAGCAGATGTCCGGCCTGGTCAGCGAGCGCCGCCTGCGCCTGATCTACCTCGCCTCGGCCGTACGCACCGGTGACACGCAGTTCCGAGCGCTGCACGACATGGGCCGCGACGCGGCCTACACGCTCGACCTCCACCGCATTCCCGAGGTCTACGTGCAGCAGAGCCCGCTGGTGCAGGCGAAGGCGATCGGCTTCGACGACCCGTTCATCGTCGTCACGACCGGCCTGCTGGACCTGATGGATTCGGAGGAGCAGCGCTTCGTCATCGGCCACGAGACCGCCCACATCCTGTCGGGCCATGCCGTCTACCGCACCATGCTCGACATCCTGACCCGTCTGGCCGCGCGCGTGGCCTGGATCCCGCTCGGCTACATCGGCCTGCGCGCGATCGTGGCCGGCCTGGAGGAGTGGCAGCGCAAGTCCGAGCTCTCCGCCGACCGCGGCGGCCTGCTCTGCGGTCAGGACCCCGATGCGGCGCTGCGTGCCCTGATGAAGCTCGCCGGCGGCTCGCGCCTGCACGAGATGAACATCGAGGCCTTCCTCGACCAGGCACGGGAGTACGACACCGCGGGCGACGTCCGCGACGGCCTGCTCAAGGTCCTCAACCTGCTGGGCACCACCCACCCGTTCGCCGTCTCCCGCGTCGCCGAGCTCGACAAGTGGCGCCGTGGCGGCGAGTACGACACGATCATCGCCGGTGACTACCCCCGCCGCGCCGACGACTCCAACGCGAAGATCTCCGAGGAGGTCCGGGCTGCCGCCCGCTCCTACCGCGAGTCCTGGTCACAGTCGCAGGACCCGTTCATCGGTGTCCTGCGCGACGTGGCGGAAGGTGCCGTCAACGCCGGGGAGCGCATCTTCAACCGCTTCTCCCGCCGCGATGGAAATTAACCGAGAGTTCCACCAAAAGGGCCCGGACCCCCTCCGGGCCCTTTTTCGTTAGACCTGAGCCGACGCGAACCCCACCATCGGGCGGCACCCGACGCCGGGGCCTCCCTGACGAAAGGACGCCCCCTACACGAGGAGGGCGATCGCGCGTACGGCCGCCGAGCACAGGGCGACGAAGCCGCCCAGCACCGCGAGCGCGCGCAGCCCCTCCTTGCGGAGCTCGACGAGCTCGGCGCCGATCCGCTCGATCTCCCGGCCGAGGAGGCCACCGCAGACGACGCCGAACACGACGCCGGAGACGGCGACCGGGGCCGAGTGCAGCCACCACTCCGATGGCAGCGAGCCACCGAGGGTCAGCCAGAGCGCGAGACCCGCCAGGGCGGCCGCCGGCAGCCCCGGCCAGGCCAGGACGGTCAGCAGTGAGACGGCGAGGATCACCGGGAAGCCCAGCACCCGCAGGGCCACCCGGACCCTGGCCGACTTGCGCTTCCTGACCAGCCAGTGCCCGCCCCAGAGCGCGCGGGCCAGCGCGGCGAACAGGCCGGTGACGGCGAAGGTGGCCGGCGGCCAGATGACCGTGGCCACGACGCACGGCACGGCCAGCACCGCCAGCAGGAGCAACGCCGCGTTGCCCGTGGGCAGCGGCCCCGCCCGGCCAGGGACCTGAGTCTCCCCGGCAGCGCCGCCGGACCGTCTGCCCGCCCGGCGTCGGGGCGCCCTGCCGTCCGCGGCGGAGGAACGCCCGCCCCGCGACGTCTCACCCGCCGTGAGAGCCGCACGTCCACCGCTGGGCGCCTCGGTGGCCGGGGATGCCTGACGCCCGCCCCGCGACGTCTCAGCCGCCGCGGGGAGCGCTCGCCCCGCACGGGGCGCCTCACCTGAGGCGAGCGCCGCCCGTCCGGCGCGTGACGTGCCCTCCGTGGCGGCAGGGGGGCGTACCGCCCGCGCGGACCCCGCCGAGCCTTCCGCCGCCGGGGCGGGCGGCCTTCCCTTGCCCGTCTCCGCCCTGGCCGATCGGCCGCTCCTCGCGGGTTCGTCACCCTTGGCGCGGGGCTTGGGACGGCTCTCCTGTTTCCTGGACCCGCCGTTCTTCCCTGCGGAGCCGGCCGCTTTCTGGGAGATTCCCGCCTCGGGCGAGGCCACCCGGGCGAGGCGGCCGAGGCGGCCGGCGAGGAGGGCCGCGGTGGGGCGCTTGGCCGGCTCGCGGTGCAGGGCCGCGCGGATCAGGGGCAACAGGGCCGCCGGGACACCCTCGAGATCGGCCTGACCGTTGAGGATCGCGTACATCTGTGCCTCGACCGTGCCCCTGCCGAAGGTGGGCCTGCCGGTCGCGGCGAAGGCCACGGTGGCCGCCCAGGCGTGCACGTCCGCGGGCTCGCCCACGGGCTCGTCGGCGAACAGCTCGGGGGCCGCGTAACCGGGGGTGCCGAGGAAGGTGCCGGTCAGGGTGAGTCTGGTGGCGTCCAGCACGTGGGCGATGCCGAAGTCGATGAGGACGGGCTCGTCGTCCTCGTTGACCAGCACGTTGGCGGGCTTGAGGTCGCGGTGGACGACCCCGGCCGCGTGGATGATCGACAGGGCGGTGGCCAGCCCCTGCGCGAGGGTGAGCAGGCCGCCCTCCAGGGGACCGCCGCGCCGCACCCGCTCCAGGAGGGTCTCTCCCTCGATGTGCTCCATGACCAGGTAGGGCCGGTCACCGTTGAGGTCGGCGTCGACGACTCGGGCCACGTAGGGGCTCTCGACCCGGCGAAGGGCACGTACCTCCCGCTCCAGACGTATCCGGGCCTCGGAGTCGGTGTCGACCATGTCGTGGAGGACCTTGAGCGCGACGTTGTCTCCACGGCGGCCGGCGGCGAGGTAGACCTCCCCCATGCCTCCCCGGCCGAGACGCTCCAGCAACGTGTAAGGACCGACCCGCCCGAGACGACCCATATGACCTCCTGCGTCGGCCACATGGGTCAGGGACCGCTGCGCCTATCGGGTCGCTCGCTCCTGCTCGCTTCCCTGCTGTCCAGCCGTAGGAGACCACACCATAGCGGGCGAGTGTGACGTTTTCCCGATGGCACGCCGGACTCCCGGAAAGATCGGTATGGCGGGACGCGCGCCTCCTCGTGCGCCTCGCCAGGCTCGGGCCAGACCGCGGGCGGAGCGTCTCAGGGCCCGCGCGTGGGCTCGCGGACCGGGTCTTCCAGCAGGCTGTCGAGCTCCGCGGCAGGTTCCGCCGACAGGTCGCGGCGCCGGGTGCGGCGCCAGTTGACGTGCCCGCGGCTCTCCATGAACAGCAGCAAACGGTCCACAGCAAAAACGACAAAAGCTATGAAAAGGAACGCAACGACGATTTCCATGAAGCCCAGTCAAACCACAAGTGACCGTGATCACATGGAGCGACACACCATAACGCTCGGCGACGGCCAGAGGTGGATCACACCCGTGCCGTGCGGCTCGCGGAGTGTTCCCGATGCCGTTGCTCCCCGGCGTCGGGAACACTCCCCGGCCCCACGCCCCCTACCTCAGGCCGGCTTCGGCCGAGGCGAGGACCGTGCCCTCGCTGGTGCGCAGGTGTCCCTCGCCGGTGTAGACCCACTTGGTCGAGGTCAGCTCCGGCAGGCCCATGGGGCCGCGCGCGTGCAGCTTCTGGGTGGAGATGCCGATCTCCGCGCCGAAGCCGAACTCCGCGCCGTCGGTGAACCGGGTCGAGGCGTTGACCGCCACGGCCGCGGAGTCGACCAGGGCGACGAACCTGCGGGAGGCGCTGACCGAGCGCGTGACGATCGCGTCGGTGTGGGCCGAGCCGTACTTCCTGATGTGCGCGACCGCCTCCTCCAGCGAGTCGACCACGGCGGCCGCGATGTCCAGCGAGAGGTACTCCATCCGGAAGTCCTCCTCCTCGGCGGGTACCACGTCGCCGTACGCCGCGACGCGGGCGTCGCCGTGCACCGTGACACCCTCCGCCGCCAGGGCGGCCAGCGCGCGCGGCAGGAAGGCGTCCGCCACGGCCGCGTGCACCAGGAGCGTCTCCGCGGAGTTGCAGACCGAGGGGCGCTGGACCTTGGCGTTGATCAGGATCTGGATCGCCAGGTCGAGGTCCGCATCGGCGTCGACGTAGACGTGACAGTTGCCCACGCCGGTCTCGATCACCGGGACCGTGGACTCCTCCACCACCGAATTGATCAGCGAGGCCCCGCCGCGCGGGATCAGCACGTCGACCAGGCCGCGGGCCCGCATGAGCTGCTTGACCGAGTCACGGGTCAGCCCGGGAACCAGCTGGACGGCCCCCGCGGGCACCTCGGTGTCCGCCAGCGCCTCCTGCATGATCCTGACGAGGACCTTGTTGGACTCGTACGCGCTGGAGGAGCCGCGCAGCAGGGTGGCGTTGCCGCTCTTGAGGCAGAGCGCCGCGGCGTCCACGGTCACGTTGGGCCGGCCCTCGTAGATGATGCCGATCACCCCGAGCGGGACCCGGAGCTGGCGCAACTCCAGTCCGTTGGGCAGCGTGTTGCCCCGGATCACCTCACCCACCGGGTCGGGAAGGTCGGCGACCTGACGGACCGCCTCGGCGATCGCCTCGATCCTGGCCTCGTCGAGACTGAGACGGTCGATCATGTATTCGGAGGTCCCGCTCTCCCTGGCCCTCTCGACGTCGAGCGCGTTGGCCGCGACGATCTCGGCGGACCCGGCCACGAGCGCGTCCGCGATCACCCGGAGCGCGGCGTCCTTCGGCGCCCTCGGCAGCGGGGCCAGCTCGGCGGCGGCCTCTTTAGCCGCCAGGGCTACCTTCAGGAAGTCCTCGGACATCTCGCGCTCCCAAAAGAACTAGTGGTGGGATTCCAGTATGACGATGTCGTCACGGTGGATGAGCTCTCGCTCGTACTCGGGCCCCAGAGCCGTCGCCAGTTCCCTGGTGGAACGGCCGAGCAGCTCGGGGATCTCCCCCGCGTCGAAGTTGACCAGGCCGCGCGCGACCACCTGGCCGCGCGGCTCGCACAGATCCACCGGGTCGCCCGCCGCGAAGTCGCCCTCGACCGCCGTGACCCCCGCGGGAAGCAGTGACTTGCGGCGGTTCACCACGGCCTCGACGGCGCCGGAGTCCAGGTGGAGCCGGCCTCGGCCGGTGGTGGCGTGGGCCAGCCAGAGCAGGCGGGTGCCCGGGTGGCGGCCCTCCGGGTGGAAGTAGGTGCCGACATCGGTTCCCGCGAGGGCCTGAGCCGCGTGCGCGGCGGCGGTCAGCACCACGGGAACACCCGCCCCTGTGGCGATCTTCGCAGCCTGAACCTTGGTGATCATGCCACCGGTGCCGACCGCGCCGCCCTTGCCGAGTTCGACCCCGAGGAGGTCGGAGGGCCCGCGCACCTCGGTGAGCCGACGGGCGCCGGGGCGGCGGGGGTCATCGTCGTAGAGGGCGTCCACATCGGAGAGCAGCACCAGCGCGTCGGCCCTGGTCAGGTGGGCGACCAGGGCCGCGAGGCGATCGTTGTCGCCGAACCGGATCTCGTCGGTGGCCACGGTGTCGTTCTCGTTGACCACCGGGACGATACCCAGTTCGAGCAGGCGTGCCAGCGTGCGCTCGGCGTTGACGTGGTGCGAGCGGCGCATCATGTCGTCGGCGGTCAGCAACACCTGACCGACCCGCAGACCATACCGGGCGAAGGAGGAGGTGTAGCGGGCCACCAGCACGCCCTGGCCGACCGAGGCCGCGGCCTGCTGGGTGGCGAGGTCGCGTGGCCTGGCCGCCAGGCCCAGCGGGCCGAGGCCCGCCGCGATCGCGCCCGAGGAGACCAGCACGATCTGGGTACCGGACTTCCGTCGGGCGCCGAGCACATCGACCAGGGCGTCCACCCGGTCGACGTCGATCATTCCCTGCGGAGTGGTGAGCGAGGACGAACCCACCTTCACGACGAGGCGTGAGGCCTTACGGATCCGTTCGCGCGCAGAGTCCACGACACGCACCTTTCAAAAATGATCATTGAGAGAACAGCGGAAGGCGTACTAACCGAGCCGGTTGTCCGACCCGCGCGGCCCCTGGTGCACGGCCTCGGCGTTGAGCGTCGGCTGCCAGTCGAAGATGTAGCCGTTCTCCATGGAACCGATGATCACTTCGGCCCCGGCCTTCGCCCCGGCCTTGGTCAGCTCCTCCTCGACACCCAGCCGCTCCAGCCGGTCGGCCAGATAGCCCACGGCCTCGTCGTTGGTGAAGTCGGTCTGGCGGATCCACCGCTCCGGCTTGGCCCCGGTGACCTGGAAGGTGTCCTCGTCGACCCGGCGGACGACGAATCCCGTGTCACCGTGCTGCTTGGGCCTGATGACCAGTCGGGTCGGCTCGGGGGCGGGGGCGGCGGCCCTGGCCGCGGCGACCATCTCCCCCATGGCGTAGGTCAGTTCCTTGAGCCCCTCGTGGGTGGCCGCGGAGATCGAGAAGACCCGGAGCCCCCGCTCCTCGAGCATCGGCCCGACGATGTCGGCCAGGTCGCGGGCGTCGGGCACGTCGGACTTGTTGAGCACCGCCAGGCGCGGCCGGTCCTCCAGCTTGCCGTATGCCGCGAGCTCGGCCTCGATCGCCTCGTAGTCGCTGATGGGGTCGCGGCCCGGCTCCATCGTGGCGCAGTCGATCACGTGCACCAGTGTGTTGCAGCGCTCGACGTGGCGCAGGAACTCGTGCCCCAGGCCCTTGCCCTGTGAGGCGCCGGGGATCAGGCCTGGCACGTCCGCGACCGTGAAGACGGTCGCGCCCGCGGTGACCACCCCGAGGTTGGGGACCAGCGTGGTGAACGGGTAGTCGGCGATCTTCGGCCGGGCGGCGGAGAGGGCCGCGATGAGGGAGGACTTGCCCGCGCTGGGGAAGCCGACCAGCGCCACGTCGGCGACGCTCTTCATCTCCAGCATCACGTCGAGCTCGTCGCCGGGCTCGCCGAGCAGCGCGAAACCGGGGGCCTTGCGCTTGGTGGAGGCCAGCGCGGCGTTGCCGAGCCCGCCGTGCCCGCCCTCGGCGATCACATAGCGGGTGCCCGCGCCGACCAGGTCGATGAGGACCTCACCGGTGTCGGCGTCCTTGACCACGGTGCCGTCCGGTACCGGGATGACGATGTCGGGACCGTTGGCGCCGTCGCGGTTGGAGCCCTGCCCCTGCTTGCCGTTGTCGGCCTTGCGGTGCGGGCGGCGGTGGTACTCCAGGAGCGTCGCCGTGTTGGCGTCCACCTCCAGGATCACGTCGCCGCCGCGGCCGCCGTTGCCCCCGTCCGGACCTCCCAGCGGCTTGAACTTCTCCCGATGGACAGAGGCGCAGCCGTTTCCCCCGTCACCGGCCTTGATGTGCAGGACCACCTGGTCCACAAAGTCCGGCATCTCTACTTTCCTACCTCTATCTACGGGAACTTCTGCGGAAAACGCGAACAGGGGTGGACCGCCGAATGCGATCCACCCCTGCCCTCAACGTCTGTCGGTGCGAATCTACTCCGCGACCGGAACGATGCTCACCGCGCGGCGCCCGCGCTTGACACCGAACAGAACGTGGCCTGCGGCCAGCGCGAACAGCGTGTCGTCACTGCCACGGCCGACGTTGTCGCCGGGGTGGAAGTGGGTGCCACGCTGACGAACGATGATCTCGCCGGCGTTGACCAGCTGACCACCGAAGCGCTTCACACCGAGCCGCTGGGCGTTGGAGTCGCGGCCGTTCCGAGTGGACGACGCGCCCTTCTTGTGTGCCATCTCGCAAAACTCCCGAAACTCAGGCCTGGTCGATGCCGGTGATCTTCACCTGGGTGTACCGCTGACGGTGACCCTGGCGCTTCTTGTACCCCGACTTGTTCTTGTACTTCAGAATCCGGATCTTCGGACCCTTGGTCTCACCGAGAATCTCGGCGGCAACCGTGAACTTGCCCGCCTCGGTGGTCACGTCGCCGTCGTTGACGACGAGGACCGTCGGCAGCGAAACCGTGGAACCGACCTCGCCGGCGACCTTGTCCACTTCAAGGACGTCACCGACGGAGACCTTCTGCTGCCTGCCGCCGCAACGAACGATCGCGTACACCGCGGAACCCTTCTTCTGACTGCTTGCTCGCTGGATGCTGCGCCCCGCATCCGGCTGTGGTCATTGATGACGTACCGGGTAGGCGCGCGAACAGGGCGCGCCATGAGCGCACCGGTTCACCAGAATACCGGATTGACGGTGTCCTGGTCGAACCGGGCGGAACGTCGGGGGTGCCGACCTCAGGACCTGCTCCTTGGATCTTCTGCCTGCCTTGGTCACCGGACGGGGCCTCGCGACGGTCTCCGTCACCCATAGCACGCTATGAGCTCCTCTTCCGCCCTACGAGACACCATCCGGCAGACCCACGCCACGGCAGAATCTGCGGGACAGGACCTACTCGGCCGGCCTGGCCTTGCGGGAGCGTCTCCGCCCCCGGCCAGAAGCCTGTGCTGCCTGACCGTCCTCGTTCTGGACGCCATCAAGCGCATCGGTCACCGTATCACGACCCGACTGGTCACCGGCCGCCACAGCGTGGCTACCGTCCTTGCCGAGCTTCTCCGCGACGGCCTTCTCGACCGCCATCTTGCCCTGCGTACCACGCGGCTCCGGCTTGCCCTCGACCGGCTCGGTCGAGACGTGCAGGCCGCGGCCGTTGCAGCACTCGCAGACCGTGGAGAACGCCTCCAGGAGGCCCTGACCGACCCGCTTACGCGTCATCTGGACCAGGCCCAGGGAGGTGACCTCGGCGACCTGGTGCTTGGTACGGTCGCGGGCCAGGCACTCCAGCAGCCGCCTCAGCACCAGGTCCCGGTTGTTCTCCAGCACCATGTCGATGAAGTCGATGACGATGATGCCGCCGATGTCGCGCAGCCTGAGCTGGCGGACGATCTCCTCGGCCGCCTCCAGGTTGTTGCGGGTGACGGTCTCCTCGAGGTTGCCGCCCTGACCGGTGAACTTGCCGGTGTTGACGTCGACCACGGTCATGGCCTCGGTCCGGTCGATCACCAGCGAGCCACCGCTGGGCAGCCAGACCTTGCGCTCCATCGCCTTGGCGATCTGCTCGTCGATCCGGTAGGCGGCGAAGACGTCGCCGTCCTCCTCCCACCTGCCGAGGCGGTCGGCCAGGTGCGGGGCGACGTAACGGACGTACTCGTCGACCGTCTCCCACACTTCGTCTCCCGCGACGACCAGCGAGGAGAAGTCCTCGTTGAACACGTCTCGGACCACCCGGACCGTCAGGTCCGGCTCGGAGGAGAGCAACTCCGGCGCGCTGGCCGACTTGGCCTTGCGCTGGATGTTCTCCCACTGCGCCGACAGCCTGGCCACGTCGCGGCTCAGCTCGTCCTCCGACGCGCCTTCGGCGGCCGTGCGGACGATGACCCCGGCGTTCTCCGGCATGACCTTCTTGAGGATGCTCTTGAGGCGGGTGCGCTCCTTGTCGGGGAGCTTGCGACTGATCCCGGTCATCGAGCCGTCGGGCACGTAGACCAGGTAGCGCCCGGGCAGGCTGATCTGGCTCGTCAGGCGGGCGCCCTTGTGACCCATCGGGTCCTTGGTGACCTGCACCAGCACCGACTGGCCCGACTTCAGCGCCACCTCGATCCGCTTGGGCTGTCCTTCCAGCCCGGCGGTGTCGAAGTTCACCTCTCCGGCGTACAGCACCGCGTTACGGCCCTTGCCGATGTCGACGAACGCGGCCTCCATGCTCGGCAGGACGTTCTGCACCTTGCCGAGATAGACGTTGCCCACGTACGACTGGCTCGCCTCGCGGTTGACGTAGTGCTCGACGAGGACCCCGTCCTCCAGTACCGCGATCTGGGTGCGCCCGCCGGTACGGCGGACCACCATCATGCGCTCGACGGACTCCCTGCGGGCCAGGAACTCCGACTCGGTGATGATCGGCGGACGCCTGCGGCCAAGCTCGCGCCCCTCGCGGCGGCGCTGCTTCTTGGCCTCCAGACGGGTCGAGCCTCGCACACTCTGCACCTCGTCCACCGAGGTGCTGCGCCCGGCGCGGGGCGCGCGGATGCGCACCACGGTGTTCGGCGGATCGTCGTGAACCTCACCCGCCTCGTCGGCGCCCCTGCGCCGCCTGCGGCGACGCCGGCGCGAGCTGCCGCTCTCCGAGTCCTCGTCCTGCTCAGCCTCGGGCCTGTCCTCCTCGTCCTGCTCGGCCTCGGTCTCCTCGCTCTCGTCGAGGTCCCGCGTCTTGCCACGGCCCCGACCGCCCCTGCGGCGCCGACGCCGACGGCCACCGGCGTCCTCGTCTCCGTCCGTGTCCTCGTCCTCGGGCTCCTCGGCGATCTCGGCGGCCTTCGCCTCGACGGGCTCGGGCTCCGGCTGCGGCGCGGGAGGCTGGACCGGCGCGAGCCGGGCGGCGGGCTGCGTGGCCCGCTGCGGGTCGGGGGCCTGGAACAGCGGCTGGAACACCGCCGCGGGTGCCTGGAAGGTCACCGAGGGCACCTCGGAACGTTCTTGGGCGACCAGCCCGAAGGGGTCGGCGAACAGCCCCGGCCGCCGTTCCTCGACGACTTCCTCACCCGCCGGCTCGTCGTCGAGCGGTTCGTCGACGGGCAGTTCGAGCAGCAGCTCCGCCTCGGTCTCCTCCGCTCCCGCCATGGGCGCCTCACCGGTGACCTCCTCGGCCACGGCCGGCTCCTCCTGCACGACCGCCTTCTTGCGCGTACGGGTGCGCTTGACAGGGGTGGCGGGCTCCTGGACGGCGGCGGGCGCCGCGGGCGCCGCCTCTGCGTCCGCCGTCTCGACAGGCTCGGCGACCGGTTCGGTCACCTTCTTCGCACGACTACGCCGCGCGGTGGTGACGGTGCCGTCCGTCGCGGCGGCCTTGCGCCTGGTGGCGCGCTTGGGCGCCGCCGCCTTCGCCTCCTCGGCCTCGGCGGGTTCCGCGGCCT
Source organism: Streptosporangium sp. NPDC049248 (assembly GCF_040678965.1). Lineage (NCBI taxonomy): Bacteria > Bacillati > Actinomycetota > Actinomycetes > Streptosporangiales > Streptosporangiaceae > Streptosporangium > Streptosporangium sp. NPDC049248. The sequence goes on along the minus strand of NZ_JBFAQY010000039.1, from coordinate 14,120 downwards.
TCGCGGGCTCCGCCGCGGGCCCGGACGCACCGGCCTCCGACGGTTCCGGCGAGATGCCGGACGCCGCCCGGGGTGCGGGTGCCGTCACGACCTCGGGAACCGAATCCGGTACCTCCGGCGGAGGTCCCGCAGGTCGGCTCGCGGCCCTGCGCCGGGGCGCCGGTGGCCGCGTCTCTTCTGTTGTCGTATCCCCACCGAGGCTGTTGACCCCGGCGTTGGGCTCGTTGTCGAGCATGCGGGCGCTCTCCCGTTCAGCTCCCGGGCACGTCTCCGCGCCGCGCGGGAGCTCTCGTCTCTCACTGTCCGCCAGGCTCATAGCCCGGCGCCAAGTCCTATATGTCGCCGCCGACGTGCCTGCCCACCGGTTCCGCTTCGCCGCCGCGCGTAATGTCGCGGTCCAGGCCGAACGGATCAGCGGGCTCACCGGTGCGAACGTCCAGCGGGCCCTGCGCCAGCCTGGTCACCTCGGGGGGCACCGGCGGCGCGAAGTCAGCCACAAGACGCAGTCCAGTGAGAACGTCGTCGGGTCGAACGGCAGGAGTTGCGTGCCGTACAACCATGCGAAGTATGACACATGGCCGACTGGACGCCTGACCTGCTGTTGTCCCTTTGCCCTCAAATGCCGCGAGGCTCAGCACCGCCTCCCGCGCGTCGAAACGTCGCATCCCCTTCTTGGTAAGGCGTTCGACCTCGACGTGATCGGTGGCGACGAATTTCTCAACCGCGACACCGGCGAGGGCGAGATCGGCTCCGGGCAGCCGCAGTTCCCACGCCGAGCACTCCATCTGGTCGGCCAGACTCGCGGGGCCGGCCACCACGACGTCGAGTACGTCGAGACCGGGAGGCAACGAGGCGTCCAGAGCGACTCGCAGCCGCTCCGGGTCACACTCGCGCGTCAGGCTGATCTCGAGGTATTCGGCCTCGCTGGCGACCCCGGTGGGTGCGGCCCCTCCCACATAGGAGATCTTCGGGTGGGGCGAGAAGCCCGCGCTGAACGCCACCGGGACGTCGGCTCGCCGGACCGCGCGTTCAAGCGCCCGGGAGATGTCGCGGTGGCTGGTGAAGCGCAGGCGGCCGCGCTTGGCGTAGCGCACACGGAGGCGCTGCACCACTGGCGCGGGCGGCGGCCCGTCGGGAGCGGGTTTCAGGGTGGTGTCGTCCTTCCAAAGTCGTGGTCGTCTCCTGGTGGGCGGCGCTCACGCACCGCCTACCTCAGACAACCGTCAGTGGCAGCAGCTTCTTCCCGGTGGGCCCGATCTGGATCTCCGTCCCCATCGTGGGACAGACGCCGCAGTCGTAGCACGGGGTCCATCGGCAGTCTTCGACCTCGACGTCGTTGACCGCGTCCTGCCAGTCCTGCCAGAGCCATTCGCGGTCGAGACCGGCATCGAGGTGGTCCCAGGGCAGGACCTCGTTCTCCTCGCGCTCGCGGGTGGTGTACCAGTCGACGTCGACGCCGACCTTGGCCGCGGCGTCCATCCAGCGCTGGTAGGAGAAGTGCTCGCTCCAGCCGTCGAACCGGCCGCCGTCCGCCCACACCGCGCGGATGACCTCCCCGACCCGGCGGTCGCCCCGCGACAGCAGGCCTTCCACGATCGAGGGTTTGCCGTCGTGGTAGCGCAGGCCGATCGCCCGGCCGTACTCCCTGTCACCGCGCAGGGCCTCCTTCAACGCCCTGAGCCTGCGGTCGACCGTCTCGTGGTCGGCCTGGCCGGCCCACTGGAACGGGGTGTGCGGCTTGGGAACGAAGCCACCGATGGAGACCGTGCAGCGGACGTCGCGCGACCCGGTGGCCTCCCGGCCGGCCTTGATCACCTTCTTGGCCAGGTCGGCGATGCCCTCGACGTCGACGTCCTCCTCGGTGGGCAGGCCGCACATGAAGTAGAGCTTCACCTGCCGCCAGCCCTGGGTGTACGCGGTGGTGACGGTCCTGATCAGGTCTTCCTCGGTGACCATCTTGTTGATCACCTTGCGCATCCGCTCGGAGCCGCCCTCGGGGGCGAACGTCAGACCGGAGCGTCGGCCGTTGCGGGAGAACTCGTTGGCCAGGTCGATGTTGAACGCGTCGACCCGGGTCGAGGGCAGCGAGAGCGAGGTGTTGGTGCCCTCGTAACGATCCGCCAGCCCCTTGGCGACCTCACCGATCTCGGAGTGATCGGCCGAGGAGAGCGACAGCAGGCCGACCTCGTTGAAACCTGACGCCTTCACGCCCGCCTCGACCATGTCGCCGATCGTGGTGATCGAACGCTCACGCACCGGGCGGGTGATCATGCCGGCCTGGCAGAACCGGCAACCCCGGGTGCAGCCGCGGAAGATCTCCACGCTGAACCGCTCGTGCACGGTCTCGGCCAGCGGGACCAGCGGCTTCTTCGGGTACGGCCACTCGTCCAGATCCATGACCGTGTGCTTGTGGATCCGCCACGGCACACCCGACCTGTTGGGTGCGACGCGCTGGATACGGCCGTCGGGGTGGTAGTCGACGTCATAGAACTTCGGCACGTAGACCCCGCCGGACTCGGCCAGCCGCATCAGCAGCCCGTCGCGCCCGCCGGGCGAGCCCTCGGCCTTCCACTCGCGGATGACCTCGGTGATCGCGATGGCGATCTGCTCCCCGTCGCCCAGCACGGCGGCGTCGAGGAAGTCGGCGATCGGCTCGGGATTGAACGCCGCGTGACCGCCGGCCAGGACGATCGGATCATCGTCGCCCCGCTCCGACGCCTCCAGCGGGATGCCCGCCAGATCCAGCGCGGTCAGCATGTTGGTGTAGCCGAGCTCGGTCGAGAAGGAGAGACCGAGCACGTCGAACGCCCGTACCGGACGGTGCGCGTCGACCGTGAACTGAGGTACGCCCTCGGCGCGCATGAGCGCCTCCAGGTCGGGCCAGACCGCGTAGGTCCGCTCGGCCAGCGTCTCCGGCAGCTCGTTGAGGATCTCGTAGAGAATCTGGACGCCCTGGTTGGGCAGACCGACCTCGTAGGCGTCCGGATACATCAACGCCCAGCGGACCGTCGTCTCGTCCCAGTCCTTGACGGCCGAGTTGAGCTCACCTCCAACATACTGGATCGGCTTCTGCACTCTGGGCAGGAGCGCTTCCAGACGGGGAAACAGCGACTCGACAGACATGGCATCAAGAATATCCGCCTGGAGAGAGTGCCATAGGCAGTCACCCATGCCGGTGCTAGAAGGACTGCCGACGCATGTGAATCGCTTGAAGTATCCCAAAAGCAATCATGTTGGCGAAGGTGGCTGTGCCGCCGTAGGAGACGAACGGCAGGGGAAGACCGGTGATCGGCATGATCCCGACCGTCATCCCGATGTTGACGAACGACTGGAAGGCCAGCCAGCACACGATCGACCCGGCCGCCAGCGTGCCGAACCGGTCCTCGCACTCCCGCGCGATCCGCACCCCCCGCAGCAGGATCACCCCGAGCAGTGCCACCACGGTGACCGAACCGAGGAAGCCGAACTCCTCCCCCGCCACCGTGAAGATGAAGTCGGTGTGCTGCTCGGGTACGAAGCGGCCGGTGGTCTGACCACCCCCGAACAGCCCCTTGCCGAACACCTCCCCCGACCCGATCGCGATCAACGACTGGGTGCTGTTGTAGCCGACCCCGCGTGGATCGCTGGCCGGGTTGAGGAACGCGGTGAACCGGGCGATCTGGTACGGCTCCAGGATGTCGAGGAACCAGACGGCCACCCCCGCGCCGACCACGACGAGGGTGAGCCCGCCGATCCAGCGCTTGCGGGCGCCGGCCACGACGATCGCACCGGCCGTGATCACCCCGATGACCATCGTGGTTCCCAGGTCGGGCTGGAGCATCACCAACCCCATGGTGAAGACGGCCACCACCAGCGCGATCACGACGTCGAAACTCCTCGGCCGGTCGGTGCCGCGAGCGGGCTGGGCCAGCAGCATGGCGAGCATCAGCACCAGGCCGAGCTTGGCGAACTCCGAGGGCTGGAACGCGAAACCACCGCCCAGCATGATCCACGAGTGTGCGCCGTTCACCGTGCTGCCGAGGGGTGTGATCACCAGAAGCAGCCCGATCAGCGTCACGCCGTACACCAGCGGCGCGAAGGTTCTCAGCGTCCGGTGGTCCAGCATCGCGGCCGTACCGGCCAGCACGGCCCCGATGACGAGGTTGAGGATGTGCTTCTTGACCAGTCCGGTGGAGCCGGCCGCCCAGGTCCTGGTCGAAGACCAGACCAGCATCGTGCCGATGACCCCCAGGGCGGCTACGGCGACCAGCATCAACCCGTCCATCCGGCCCACCGCGGCGACCGCCGCCACCGTCCTGCCGGCCAACGACGCCCTCGGCGGCGCGGCCGCCACCCGGTTCACGCCGCCCTCCTGGCGGATGTCACCGCCGACGCCGTCACGGACCGCACCGCGGACAGCACAGCGGACCTCATCGCGCCACCGTCCCGTCTTTCGCGATCACCGGAAGCGCTCTCACCGGGCGCCCGCCCGGCAGGATCGGGGAGACCTGCTTGCCGTCGGGCTTGAATCCGAAGATGCCCTCGTAGATCTTCCGCACCGCCGGAGCCGCGGTCTGGGCGCCCATCCCGCCCTGGGACACCATGGCGACGATCACGAACTGCGGCTTGTCCGTCGGGGCGAACGAGGCGAACCACGACGTGTCGGCCTTGCCATAGACCTCGGCGGTGCCGGTCTTTCCGCCGACCTTGACCTTGTTCATGGGAAACCCGACAAAGGCCCCGGCCGCGGTGCCGTCGGAGGCGACCTCGCTCAGCGCCCCCTTGATGTAGGCCCGTTCCCGCGATGAGAGCGGCAGCCTGCCCACCACCGGCACCTCGATCTCCTTGACCTTGGTGCCGTCGGGGCGCACCAGCGCCCAGCCCAGCCGGGGGCTGCGCAGCCTGCCGTCCCCGACCAGCGCCGCGTAGGCCGCCGCCAGCTGCAGCGGCGTCACCAGCACGTCGCCCTGCCCAATGGAGAAGTTGGCGGCGTCACCGGGCCGCCACTGGTACCCCTCCAGGCAGTTCTCGTACGCCAGCCGTTTGAGGAAGGCGGCCCTGCTGGGGCTGCTTCTGGCCACCTCCGGGTAGCCGGTCCTGGCCCGCTTGCAGTTGGTGTCCTTGGTCGCCGACCAGAGCGTCTTCTTCCACGCCCGGTCAGGGATCCGTCCCGCCGACTCACCCGGCAGGTCGATACCGGTGGGGCGGCCGAAACCGTAGGCGCGCGCCATGGCCGCCATCGGTTCCTTGGTCCTCCCCTTGGGATTGAGCCCGCCGTCGCGCAGCCACTGCTCGTAGGCCGCCCGGTAGAAGATCGTGTCGCAGGACTTCACCAGCGCCATGTGCAGGGTGAGCGTTCCCAGCCCGATACCCCGGAAGTTGTTGAACGGCCGGTCGCCCACCATGAAGGACCCTGGACAGTCGTACTGACCGTGCAACGGGTAGCCGTCCTTGAGCATCGCCGCCACCGACGACACCTTGAACGTCGAGCCAGGCGCGAACTCGCCCTTGATGGCCCGGGAGACCAACGGCTTGCCCGCCTTGCCGGACAGCAGGCGCTGGTACTGCACCTCGGAGATTCCCCCGGTCCAGATCGCCGGATCGTACGTCGGCGCGCTGGCCAGGGCGATGACCCTGCTCGTCTTCACGTCCAGCACCACCGCCGCCGCGCCGTCGGCCGTGGGCGCGCCCTTCATCGCCTCGGCCAGCGCCTTCTCCGCCGTGGCCTGCACCCTGGAGTCGATGCTGGTGATGAGCGTGTCACCCGGCACCGGAGGCACGTGCTGCTCCACCCCGATGACCTTGCCAAGCCGGTCGACCTGCACCCGCCGCATCCCCGGCGTCCCCCGCAGCGACACGTCGTAGACCGACTCCAGGCCGTCCCTGCCCACCAGGTCGACCCCGGAGAACGCCGCCCTGAGCCCGTCGCGCCTGTTCAGCTCCTCCTGCGTGATCGGCTGCAGGTAGCCGAGCGCCTGAGCTCCCGCGCTCCGGCTCGGATACTCCCGTACCGCCTGCACCTCGGCCGTGACCCCGGGGAACTCCTCCTGCCGTTCCAGGATCTGCAGGGCCTCGCGCGTGGTGACATCCGCGTCGATGGGGATCGGCTGGTACGGGGAGCCCGGCCAGCAGGGGCGGGCGACCCCTGGCCCGCATGCCCTGATGCGCTCCCGTAACTCGGCGGGGCGACGGCCGAGCACGGCGGCCAGCTTCTCGAGCACCTCCTTGCCGTTGCCCTCCATCCGGTTCAGGCGGGTGCGGTCGACCGAGACCACCAGCGTGGTCCGGTTTCGGACCAGCGGACGGCCCGTCGAGTCAAGGATCTGCCCGCGTACCGCGGGAACGACGACATCGCGCGTACGTGTCTCGGTGGCGGCCACCACGTACTCCGGACCGCGCACCACCTGCACCTGCCAGAGCCGGACGGTGAGCAACGCCAGCATCGACACCACCAGCAACTGCACCACGACCAGCCGCCCCCGCATCAGGCCCATGCCCGCTCCTCCCACCGCCGCTCACGTGTTCCCCAGCACGAGATGCCTCACAGGCGGCTCCGCATGACGTATCCGAGCACCTGGACGGGGCGCGGCTCCGGCCCGCAGACGAGCCTTCGCACCACCCACACCACCGGCGACGCGGCGAGCAGGTTGTAGAGCACCGCCTGCGGCAGCGCGGTCGTGAGCATGGACACACCGGTCCGCGGGTCTCCCAGCAGAGCGCCGGTCGCCACCGCGATCACCGGACCGGCGACCGCGCAGGCCAGCGCTGCGAGCGGCCCCGCCCCCGGATGGCTCTCCACGGCGCGTCCCGCGATGAAGCCGACGAGGCAGAGCACCAGCGCGTGGTGCCCGAACAGGTGCGCGGCCGGTGGCAGCACGTCGCTGAGAAGCCCGGCGGCGAACCCCATGGCTGCCCCCGCCGCTGCCCCGCGGGCCAGCGCGTACCCCACCACGGCGAGCAGCACCAGATCCGGCGCGGCCTGCCCCGGCAGCGGCAGCCTGTTGACGACGGTCACCTGGAAAATCATGATTCCCAGGAGCAGCGCCACGAAGATCGCGTTGCGCCCCATCCCGTCAGACCCCCTCTCGCTGGAAGCGTGGAGGCGCCGCCTTTCGCGGGCCGGAGGGGAGCACCGCGTCACGCGGGTCGCGGCGCGGCGCCTGCACCACCACGCCGACCACGTCCAGCGCGGTGAGGTCGGCGTACGGCCGTGCGTACGCGATGCGGGTCAGCTCACCCGGCGTGGCCTCCACCCGCTCCACCACCCCGATCGGCACCCCCGCCACGTACGGGGCGCCGCGCTGGGAACCGAAACTCACGATGCGGTGGCCGGGGATGATGGGCGCGGTCGAGTCGAGCAGCCGGAAGCGGACCAGGCGGCCGTTCTCCCCCACCCCGTGCACCACTCCGATCTCGTTGCTTCCCTCCAGCCGGGCTCCGGCCGCTGAGGCAGGGTCGCTGAGCAGGACCACGGTCGAGGTGGACGCGCCCACGTGGATCACCCTGCCGACCAGGCCGTCGGCGTTCAGCACCGTCATCTCGGTGCGCACCCCGTCGAGGCGCCCCACGTCGAGTTCGACGGCCTCCTCGAACCCGGGAGCCCCGCGCCGGGCGATCACCTGGGTGGGCAGGATCTTGTATCCGCCGGTACCCGAGACTCCGAGCAGCTTGCGCAGCTCCTCCGAACGCCCCCGGTCGAGGCTCTGCGCCACCAGGTCCCGCTTGAGCCGCTGGTTCTCCGCGAGCAACTCCTCGATGCGTCCACGCGCGGAAGGGGCACCGGTCATCGTCTCGAAGAACTCGCCGACCGGCCGCACGATCCCCGACCCCACGCTCTCCGCGGTGCCGAACAATGTCGTGCCGACCATGCGGAGCGGCCCGAACGGGGACTGCGTGGCCGAACGGTGGTCGATGGTCACGAGCACGAGCGCGGCGGCCAACAGCAGCCCCAGGTTGACCCGTGCCCGGCGGGTGTCCTTCATCAGTGCCGCGGCTCGGGAACCAGGACCTGCTGCAGGGCGTCGAAGTCCTCGACGCACTTGCCCGTGCCAAGCGCCACGGAGTCGAGGGCGTTGTCGACGAGGTGGATCGGCATGCCGGTCTCGGCCTTCAGCCGCTCGTCCATGCCCTTGAGGAGCGCCCCGCCTCCGGTGAGGGCGATTCCCCGGTCCATGAGGTCTCCGGATAGCTCCGGCGGGCACTTGTCAAGTGTGGTCTTGACCGCGTCGACGATCACGTTGAGCGGTTCCTCGATGGCCTTGCGGATCTCGGCCGCCGACACCACGATCGTCTTCGGCAGGCCGCTGACCAGGTCACGCCCCCTGATCTCGGCATGGCTCTCCTCCGGGAGCATGCAGGCGGAGCCGATGGCCATCTTGATCTCCTCGGAGGTGCGCTCGCCGAGCATGAGCGAGTACTCCTTCTTCGCGAAGGCGATGATCGCCTGATCGAGCTCGTCACCGCCCACCCTGATCGACTGGCTGGTCACCACGCCGCCCATCGAGATGATCGCCACCTCGGTGGTGCCGCCGCCTATGTCGACCACCATGTTGCCGGTGGGCTCGTGCACGGGGAGCCCGGCGCCGATCGCGGCGGCCATGGGTTCCTCAACGATGTAGACCCTGCGGGCGCCCGCCTGGTATCCGGCCTCCTTGACCGCCCGCTGCTCGACCCCGGTGATCCCACTCGGCACGGCGATGATGATGCGCGGCTTGGCGAAATGGCGGCGCTTGTGCACCCGCTGGATGAAGTAGCGCAGCATGCGCTCGGTGACGTCGAAGTCGGCGATGACACCGTCCTTGAGCGGACGGATCGCGATGATATTGCTTGGAGTGCGGCCTATCATCCGCTTGGCCTCGATGCCAACGGCCACGATCTTCCCGGTGATGCTGTTGATCGCTACGACGGACGGCTCGTTGAGCACGATTCCGCGCCCTCTGACGTACACGAGGGTGTTCGCGGTGCCGAGGTCGACTGCCATGTCACGGCCCAAAAAAGCAAGATTGCTGCCCATGAGGAAGGCTGGCCTCCTTCCGTCAGGTCGTCGGCGAAAACTACGGAACGCACTCGAATCGTAACGTGACGCACCCACCCTTGAGCGCAATGAGCCGGCCTACCGCAGCAAAATCTTGGGTTAGCCAAACAGGTCGGGCCCCGCCGTCCAGAAGGACGGCGGGGCCCGACAAACACGATAAAAGCGGGCGCCTAGAAGCGATCCGGGAAGAAGATCTTGATCTCCCTTGCGGCGGACTCGGGGGAGTCCGAGCCGTGGACGACGTTCTCGCCGATCTCCAGAGCGTGGTCGCCGCGGATGGTGCCGGGAGCGGACTTGACCGGGTCGGTCAGGCCGGCGAGGGAGCGGAAGGCCTCGATGGCGCGCGGTCCCTCCAGCACCAGCGCGACCAGCGGACCGGAGGTGATGAACTCCACCAGCTCACCGAAGAACGGCCGCTCGGAGTGCTCGGCGTAGTGCGTCTTGGCGGTGTCGACGTCCAGGGTGCGCAGCTCCAGCGCCACGACCTTCAGGCCCTTGCGCTCGACACGGGCGATCACGTCGCCGATGAGACCACGCGCCACACCGTCGGGCTTGATCAGGACAAGGGTGCGCTCGGACACTGAGGTTCTCCTTCGAACACGTATGGGTCGCTGACTGCGGTAATCGCGCGAAGTTTACCGCCCTTCGCGCGCTTTCCCGTGGTCGGCGGAGTCACTGCAGGGCCGGACCGCTTCCCGGGCCGTCCTCCGGGGAGGGCGCGGGCGGTGGCACCACCACCGGCGGCGCGACCACCTTCTCCGGCTCCGGCTCCGCGTCGGGGTCCCGCTCGGGAACGCGGTCCGGCTCGTGCCGAGGCCTGGACCTGTTGCCCTTGCCCGCTCCGGTACCTCCTCCGGCCGCGGCGACGGACCCGCGCTCCGGCCCGGCCTCCGGCTTCGAGCGGGCCGGCGTGTGAGAACCGGTCACCGCCTCGGAGCGCGGCCGCGCCACCGTGGGCCCTGGCTGTCCTCGCGTGACGGCCTCCCGCCATGCACCGCCGACGGGATCGATCTCCCCCGCGGGAGAGGGCACCAGCCCAGAGGAGGGGCCCGCCACGGGTGAGGTGTCCGCCGTACCGGCATCCGGCGAGCTCCCCGGACTCCCCGGACTCCCCGGACTCCCCGGCAGGAGACGGGCCAGCACGGCAGCGAGCACGATCACCACCAGCACCAGGCCGCCCCCGATCAGCGCCCACAGGTGCAGAGCGTCCACGAACCCGTCGACCAGCGCCTGCGGAGTCTTGGCCTCCCGCAGCTGGGCGACCTGGACGCCGCTGCCCAGCAGGAATCCGGCCAGCACCGCGGGGAAGAACAGCGACAGCGCCAGGAGCGCGGCCTCCTCGGCACAGGAGCGCAACGCGCCGGTGATGGCCACCGAGGCGCCGCCCGCGAGCAGTGTGAACGGGAGGATCAGCGCGAGCCCGCCCGGAGCGGGCAGGAACAGCCGTACCGCACACAGGCCCGCGACCACCACCACCAGTCCACCGGCGGTGACCACGGGCATCGCCGTCGCGCCCAGCCGGTTCGTCAGCGCGGCGGCGAGGAGGGCCACCAGGGTGGCGGTCGCGAAGGCCGACCAGAGGCCGGACAGGCCAGGACCTCCCAGCCCGCCGAGTTCGACATAGGTGACCTGGGCCGCGGTGGGCAGGACCACGACGCCGACCGCGACCATCGCGTAGGCCGGCGCGCGGCCGACGGCCCCCCGTGAGGCCCCCGAGGAGGCCAGAGCGAGCAGCACGACGACGGACACCAGAGCCGCGCGGATCACGAGACCCGCCGACCAGTCGAACGTGCTTCCCAGGGCGAGGGCCGCGACGCCCGCGGCGGGCACGACCGCCCACAGCGTGCGCCCGCGTGCCGCGACGGCCGCGTCCGGACCGGCGGTGCTCCCACCGTCCTTCAGCCACAGCACGAGGTAGAGCGCGGCCAGCGCGAGCGCCACCCCGGTGAGCATCGGGTACGGCTGCAGGGTGACGCGCCAGGAGTCGACCTGGTCGAGGGGCCAGAGCGCGAGCGCCTGTGCGGCCAGGAGACTCGCCGCCAGCACGGCTGCCCACAGTGCCCGCAGGAACGACGAGCGCCCCCAGACGGCCATCAGAGTGGCGGGGACCAGCAGGCCCGCGCCGACACCGTGCAGGACCCGCAGGCCCCCCACCAGCATCGTGGACCCCGCATAGCCGCCGGCGGCGTCCGCGAAGGCGAGCAGGGTCAGCCCCGCGACCACCATCGGGGCCGCCCGCACCCGGCGTACGAGCACCGCGGCCACCGGCATGGTCAGGACCATCGCGGGGAGTGCCAGCCCATGCGCCCTGATCATCGCTATCTGCGAGACTTCCGGCGGCAGGAGGGCGGCGACCACCGAGATGGTGTTGGGGATGGCGACGATCGCCAGCGGCAGCACTACTGCGACGAGCAGTCCGAGGACGACGTCGAGCATCAACGAGACACGGAGTGCGCGCACCAGGCCCGTGGGCCCGGCGCCCACTGCCCGGGTCGGCTGGATGGGAGGGACGGCCATGTTGGCCGACTTTAGCGAGAAGTCACGCCCTCGACACGGCGAGCGACGAATATCGCTGTGATCCACAGCGCGGCGAAGATCACTCCGAGGAGGAACATGGTCGGGACCATGAAGCCGGAGGCTATGGCGAGCAGCTGGATCAGGCTTCCCACGATGTAGGCGAAAGGCCGCTTGAGCAGGCCGATGACCAGAACACAGAGAAGCGCCAGACCCAGCCCGACGGTGGCCGCGACAGCCGGTTCGACACCCTGCGTGTTGATGGCCACCGGCGTGAACAGCCCGACGACTATGGCCTCCATGCCGAGCACGCTGGCGCAGAGGCGCCTCATGCCCGGAGTGACCGTGATCATTTCTCGCTCCTCCTCAGTCGCCCGGCCGTCGGCCGTCGGCACCCACCGCTCATTGCGTCTCGTCCGCCTTGAGCAGAAGCCGCGCGTCACCGGCGGTGACCACGGAACCTGTGATCAACACCCCGGCACCGCTGAACTCTCCCAGAGCGTCGGCCATGCCGATCGCCCTGTCGATCGCACTGTCCAACCGCTCGACCTGGTGCACCCGGTCGAAACCGAAGACCTCCTCGGCCAGCGCGGCGAGATCGTCCACGTCCATGGACCTTGGCGAGGAGTTCCTGGTCACCACGATCTCGTCCATCATCGGTTCCAGCAGTTCCAGGATGCCCTCGACATCCTTGTCCTCGAACACCGCCACCACTCCGATGAGCTTCGCGAAGTCGAAGGACTCGTGCACCGCGTCCAGAGTGGCCCGCATCCCCGCCGGGTTGTGCGCGGCGTCGACGATGACCGTGGGGCCCCGGCGCACCACCTCCAGCCTGCCGGGCGAGCGCACCCCCAGGAACGCCTGTCGCACCAGCTCGGTGTCGAGAGGCTCGTCCCCGCCGGTCAGCGCCTCGACCGCAGCCAGGGCGCAGGCGGCGTTGCTCGCCTGGTGGGCACCGTACAGGGGAAGCAGGATGTCGTCATAGGTCCCCTTGAGGCCCTTGAGCCGGAGCAGTTGCCCGCCGATGGCGAGCTCCCGGCCCAGCACTCCGAACTCCAGCCCCTCGCGTGCCACGGTGGCGCCCGTCTCGGCCGCCTGCCGCATCAGCACCGCGGCTGCGGGGAGCTCCTGCTGCGCGAGCACGGCGGTCGCCCCGGCCTTGATGATGCCGGCCTTCTCCCCCGCGATCGTCTCGACATCGGGCCCGAGGTAGTCGACATGGTCGAGGGAGATGGGCGTGATGACCGCCACAGTACCGTCCGCGACGTTGGTGGCGTCGGTGATGCCGCCCATTCCCGTCTCGATGACCGCGACGTCCACGGGGGCGTCGGCGAACGCCGCGAACGCCATCGCGGTGAGCGTCTCGAAGAAGGAGAGCCGCCGCCCTTGAGCGTCGACCATCTCCAGGTAGGGCGCGATGTCCTCATAGACCTCGACGAAGCGCTCCTCACTCAGCGGAGCACCGTCCACGCTGATGCGCTCGCGCATGGAGACCAGATGCGGGCTGGTGAACCGGCCGACACGCAGATTGCGCTCGCGCAGCAGCGCCTCGATCATCCGGGTCGTGCTCGACTTACCGTTCGTACCGGCAACGTGCACGACGGGATAGGAGTGCTGCGGGGAACCCAGCAGATCCACAAGCGCGGCGATCCTGTCGAGACTGGGCTCGAAGTTCCACTCGACTCCGCGCTGCATGATCGCTTGTTCAACCGCTCGATAGTCCACGTTCCCAGCCTACTGACCTTTCCACCAGGTTCCGGACCGGCCCGTATGGCGCAAGAGCGCCACCGCATGGGATACGAGCCACCGTGAAACGAGAAAGGCCCCGCGCGTTCGGCGGGACCTTTCCGGAAAGATCGTCACGCGGCCCTGGAATCGTCCCGTGGGATTTTCATGTCCGCGCCATAGGCCTGGAACGTCGCGTCATGCCTCGACGACCCGGGTCCCCGCCATCTTGTCGTGCCACCCTTGACGGTAACCGCTGCTGTCGAAGAACGGCGACAACGCCCAGAGGATCCACAGGACAAACAGGATCGGCAAGATCAAGAGTGCGATGTTGAGGACCTCTTTGACGGCGTACCGGCCGAAGGCGGGGTCCACCGTGACCGGCTCGCCATGCTCCTTGTCGACGACCCTGATCCTCACGAGCAGCTTGCCGAACGTCGCCCCCTTCCAGGCGGTCATCACAGGCTCGTAGACCACCCTGAGTATGAGAGTGAGGAAGTAGGAGCGCAGAGAACCAGGCTCGGTGTCGACGTCCAGCACAAACTCCAAGAAGGGCACGACGGGAGTCGCGAGAACTACAAGGATGACCGTATCAACGATATGGGCACCCAGGCGTCTGCCCATGGACGCGGTCCGGAGATGCCTGCCTAAAGAATCGGTGCGCGGTGAATCTGTCACGCCAGAAAGAGTGTCACCGATGACTTGAAAGGGACTGAGATACCGCTTGGAGCCGGAAAGCACGAAGGCCCCCACCGAAAGGTGAGGGCCTTCATATGAAAGATTGTCCGGCGGCGACCTACTCTCCCACACCGTCCCCGGTGCAGTACCATCGGCGCTGAAGAGCTTAACTTCCGGGTTCGGAATGTAA
>NZ_JBFAQY010000038.1:0-73868 GCF_040678965.1 Streptosporangium sp. NPDC049248 | reverse complement strand
GAAGCGCAGACAACGCCACGAGCAGGCACAGACGACGATCAAGGTGTCAAGCATCAAGCGAGGCCAGAGTGTCAACCATCAAGCGAGACAGGACAACGATCTCTTGGAGCGAGTTGCCGAATTGTTCTTATAGGGGTCAAGGACCCGGCCCGGCCCGGCCACAATCGCAAGCGGTGAGGTGATCAACTATCGTACTCTCGGCGAACTGTTGCGAGGTGCCTTGCGGTCGCGAGGAGAATCGGGAAGCCGGTGTGATTCCGGCACGGGCCCGCCGCGGTGACCGGGAAGCCGCCGTCCACGTGCGAAGCACAGCCACTGGCTCGTAAGGGCTGGGAAGGCGGGCGGTCAGGCGTTGATCCGGGAGTCCGAAGACCGGCCTCGCGCCCATCGCCCCGCCAGGGGCACGACGCAGCGGGAGCCTGCCCATGAACAGCCAGCTTTACGATGTCATTCACCGCCGCCGCGACGTGCGAGGCCAGTTCACCGGCGGACCCGTGCCGGACGAGGTGCTGCACCGCGTGCTGTCGGCGGCTCACGCCGCCCCCAGCGTCGGGCTGTCCCAGCCGTGGGACTTCGTCGTGGTGCGCGACGCCGAGATCCGCAGCGCCTTCCACGACCACGTCCAGCACGAGCGGGCGACCTTCGCCGCCACCCTCGATGACGAGGCCGCCCGGCGGTTCGCCCAGATCAAGATCGACGGGGTGCGCGAGTCGACGCTGTCCGTCGTGGTCACCTATGACCAGGACAGGGGCGGTCCCGCGGTGCTCGGCCGCCACGCCATCGCCGACGCCGGCCTGTACTCGGTGTGCCTGGCCATCCAGAACCTGTGGCTGGCCGCGACCGCCGAACGGCTCGGCATCGGCTGGGTGTCGTTCTACCGTGAGCCTTTTGTGCGGGACCTGCTCGGTATCCCCGTTCAGATCCGTCCGGTCGCGTGGCTGTGTCTCGGTCCCGTCACCCACCTCGAAGAGGCCCCTGATCTGGAACGGCACGGATGGCGGCGACGGCGCCCGCTGGCCGCCGCCATCCATCACGACCAATGGGGGGCGAGCGGCCTCGGCCACCGTTAACTCACCCAACCTGACGCCACCATCTACAAGGGGTTCCGGTAGTAATTGCTGTGAATCCAACGATGTCGCCGCTGATCTGCGGAGACTCCTTGGCAACATGATCATGTGGATGGCGGGTCAAGCTCTATCTACGCAGGCAGACCCATATCCGTTGTATTTTCCGCGATTACTACGGGGACCCCCATAGGGGCCAAGGGGCGGCCCCACGGCCGCGCGGCCCGCCGCGCGGCCGGGACCGGCCTGGAGGCCGGTCCCGGCCGCCGCCGCCACGCGCGCTCGGTCCCGCTCACCGGGGCCGCCCAACCCAGCAACGTCAGAGCGACAGCATTCCGCGGTAGTGCCAGATCCAGGGATCGGCGTCCTGGAGCGGCTCCTACACCGCCCGACGCTCCTCACCGGGGACGACCATGTACGCCCCGGTCTCCAACGCCCCGGTCTCCAACGCCTCGTCCGCCAGCACCATCGGCCCGGGTACCGTCGCCCCGCCCAAAGGACCACCCGGCAAGGTCACCTCTCGCATGGCCCCGCCCCTGACTCGCGGACCCCGGCCATGTCCCCGACTTCGAGGGATCGTGGCGAGGCCGTGACGATCGCCCGTCGGGGTTGCGACCGTAGATGGCGTGCTTCTCCCGAACACGGCCCCAGCCCCAAAGTAGGTCTATGTGCGCGGGTCATCGGGCTTCTAAGAAGATCGTTTTCTCGGAAGCGACCCCAAGCGGAAATGACCACTGCTTCGGAGAACACACATAACGCAAGGGTGAAAGCCCAGCTCGGCACTTCCGAAAACAGAGCCGTGCCGCTACTTGGCGGCCGGGGACACGTTCGGGAGGAGCGGGCCAGGTTGGAAAGAGCTCCTTGATCGCTTTCCGGTGAACTTGGCCGGGTGTACGGCATCATGTCCGTTGTGGATCTTTCCAGGCGTCCTGGGCTGCGCATCGCGGCTGCGGCCGCCACTTTGTTGTTCACCCTGGGGGGCTTCGACCAGTTGAAGATGCCCGCGCTGCCGATGCCCGCGGACGCGGCGGCCTCGGCCGAGGAGATCGCCGAGCGACTGCGGGACCGTCTGGACGACGAGGTCTTCGAGAGCTTCTTGCCGGACCTCACCTTCGCCCCCTTCGCGATGAGCCTGGACACGCCCCTCCTGCACTGGTGCTGGCCGGAGCAGAAGCAGGGCATCGAGGCGCGGCTGCCGCCTGAGGGCGTGCCCGCCTACACCGGCGAGCTGCACGCTCCGGAGGTGGCCGATCCGCTGGAGGTACGGTTCTGGATCACTTCACCCGATCAGGCGAGCCGCTTGGTCGCGGCGACCCGGCGCGGCGCCGAGGAGTGTGGCCGCCGCCCTCGGGAGGGCGATGCGATCAGTGACGTGGCCGATTTCGATCGCTGGGGGTGGCACGGGGTGCGGGTCCTGGTCACCACGGAGAGCTGGACGGAGTACGGCGACTCGGGCGCCAGGGTGACGATCGTGGCCGCACGCGGCGCGCTGCTGGCCGAGGTGTCGTGGGCCTGGGCGTTCGAGGCAGGCGGCAGGCCGGGCCAGAGCCCGCTGCTCCAGGGCACCGAGGCGGCGGCGTCCGTGCTGGCCGCCGTGGGCGGCGCCCCCTCCGCGCCCGCCCCGGCCGGCGTCACCTCGCGGGCCACCTCGACCATGATGGCCGCGGCCCTGCCTCCGCCGTCCGTCTACGGCAAGGACATGAGGCCGTGGCCCGACCCTGTTGGTCTCTTGCATGATCTGGTCTGCCCGTCGGGTTTCGACGAGAACGTGCACGGCGGTGCTCCGGCCATCACGCGCCGTCTGATCGGCGAGGTCTCCATCCGTGAGGACGTGCTGTTCCTGGCCGACGAGCAGAGCGCCGAACAGGCACGCATCCGGCCGATCCTCCGGGCCCGTTGGGGCGTCTCGACTGGCAAGGGGGTGAAGCCCTGCGACTCCGACGACGCGCTGTCCTACAGCATCGACCGCCGCCTCGAGCCCTTCACCAGGGGTTCTTGGACAGGAGAGATCGAGGCTTTCGCCGTGCGGCGCCCTGGCTCGCAGCGCCGTCCTGCCCGTCACGACTCCGTGGCGCACATCGCCGTGGCCGTGCGCCACGGCTCCACCATGGTCTATCTCCGCTGGCAGGGACCGGCAGGGGCCGCCCCGGCCGCTGCCCTGCGCAGGGGCCGCGCCGCCCTCACCGATACCCTCGACCTCCTGCCTAGGGCTGGGAACTGAATACGTGAGAAAGGGGCCATGACCCGATCTTGGTAGTGCTTCCCCGCAGGTCGACGCCGGTTTCTGGTCAGGTAATGCTGCGCGGGTGAGAAGCTCAGGGACTGATGGCCAGGACCTGCAGTTTCGTGTTCGCGGCCTCATGAACCTCAGGTGTCAGGGGATCGGCAGTCAACTCCCGCAGACGCAAGCGGACTGCGGCCGTATCTGGCGCTGCCTCACACGCGCGCTGCTGAACCGTTGGCTCGCAATCGTCAAGTCCCTCGACCATGACGGCTTCGGCTTCATGCGGCGTACATCCCCGAAGCCCGTCCAGGAACGCTTCCCGGGCAAGTGAATGAACCGTGCCTTCCCACGCGGCCATGAGCTCGCTCGCGGCTTCATGGATCCCCAACCGGCCCAGGCCTCGTGCTGGAACCTCGGCAGCGCACCATTCCCCAGCGACGACTGTGCGGTGCAACGCGGCCAGCAACACCGGCGCATCGCCCCGGTCACCGACCTCTGCCAAGACACGCTCCCCGAACGCGACGAGTGTGTCGTCGCCGCTGCCGATCCACGTGCGGGCGCGTGGCAGCGCGTCTGGCCCAAGGTGGTGGAGCGCCTGTGGGATACCCGGCAGCCACCCGGCCGCGTTGCGTAGGCCGGGGTCTTCGGCGAAGTCGAAGACGATGCGATCGCCGCGCCTACCCAGTTCCTCCAGCGCCCGCCGCCGCTCGGAGCCGCCGGCAGCGACAAGCCCGATCAGGTCTTCGTTGTCGATGGCGACGATTTCGGGTCGTGTGTCGCGCCTGGCCGGTCCGGGTGAACGGGAGGCCTTGAGCTCGTCGATGATTCGCCGGACCCGTGGCCGGGACTGCGCGAACGTCGTCCACGGCTCCGTGTCGCACCAGATCGCCTGTGCAAGCTGGGCATCGTCGCGGTTGGCGATGATGTCGTCAGCGAGCCCGTCCCAGATGGCGGGAAGCTTCATCGCCCCGCTGTCGCCGATCGCCTCCAGTGCCGTGGACCAATGCGGCCCGTCGATCGCGTACCCGCGCAGCACGGCCGCCGCGTCGAGTCGACCGACCATCGGAAGCAGGGCAAGGACCTGCAAGGCAAGCTCAACCGGTTCGGCGTCCTCGCCGTCGTACGTGAGCAGGTGCTGTTGGATCGGTGCCAGTGGCAGGTCGAGCCGAGCGATGAGACCGGCGAGGTAGCTGTCGCGTTGATCAACTTGTCGGTCCCAGCGCGTGTCCGTAATCACGCACTCATACACCGCGTCGACGGCGCCGGGAGCGGTCGACGTGCGATGCACTGCGGCACCGCGTCCCCGTTGGAGCTGACCGCGAAACGAGGCCGGACTGTCATATTCGATCATCGACATGCAGTATCCCCGTGGTGGAGGCGCTGAGCGAGCGAATAGCGGCCATGGCTATGATGCCCGGGGTCCTGTCGGTCGTATCTTCGAGGTGCGTGTGACGTCGATCGATCGCACCGCCTACCCGACGTTCAAGCGGATGGCGTCGCGTGATCTGGCCGACGCGTTCACCCCGTCGGACGACGAGATCGAGTGGGCGCGGGACAAGTCCTCGACCGACGCGCATCTGCTGGCCCTGATGATGTGGCTCAAGAGCTACCGACGCCTGGGCTACTTCCCAAAGCTGGAGGACGTGCCGGACGCCGTTGTCGAACACGTCCGCGACGCGCTGAACCTCCCGGCCAGCGTCGCTGCCGAAGTGGATGCCGTGCGCACGGCGAAGCGTCAGCGCGATCTGGTTCGCAAGCGGCTGGGGGTGAAGACAACTCCGCACAGGCGCGGGGCATCGCCGAGGAGGCGATCGAGCAGGCCGCCCAGACTAAGGACAACCCGGCTGACCTGATCAACGTGGCGTTGGACGTGTTGGTGAAGAAGGGCTGTGAGCTTCCCGGCTACACCACGCTGGACCTGTCGACGAAGACCATCCGGGCCCGGGTCAACCGGGGCTTCTTCGACGCCGCGGCGGGCCGGATCGATCCGGCCCGGCGTTCGGGACTGCACGCTTTGATGATGGTGGATCCGGCGACCAGGCGCAGCGGCTTCGACAAGCTGAAGGATCCGCCGAAGGCGGCGAGCCTGACGAAGTTCAAGCAGCGCCTGGAGCACACGCAGTGGCTGGACTCCTTCGGCCCCACCGAGAGGTGGCTGGACGGGATCCCGCCGGGGAAGGTCGGGCATTTCGCCGGGGAGGCCAGGACCACTACGGTCGAGGACTTCGTCAGGATCGGCGAGGCCAAGCGCCTGACCCTGCTGGCCAGCCTGATCCACGTGCTGCGTGCGGCGGCGCGGGACGAGGTCACCGACATGTTCTGTAAGCGGTTGGCGATCATCCATCGCAAGGGCAAGGACCGGCTGGAGGAGCTGCGCGAGCAGCACCGCGCCGAGTCCGAGCGGCTGCTGGAGGTCTTCGGCGAGGTCCTTGCGGCCGCCAAAGACGCGGCCGCCCCGACCGGGCCGCCGCCGGAGCCGGACCCAGAATCCGCCGACCCCGATACGGAAGACGCACGGGCCGAGGACGGCGAGGAGGTCGCCGACGACGCAGAGGATGACAAGTCGGCTGTCGTTGATGATGGCCTCGGTGAGGAAGGTGCGTCGCCCAACGTCAGCGGCGCGGACGAGCTCGCGGCACGAACCGGTCGGCTGGTGCTCAAGGCGCTGGAGTCCGCCGGCGGCCTGGAGCACCTGGCGGCCGCGCACCAGGCGGTGGCCGCCTACCACGGCAACAACTACCTGCCGCTGCTGGAGCAGTACTACAAGTCCCACCGTGCGGCCCTGTTCACCCTTGTCGACTCCGTCTCGTTCGAGGCGACCAGCGAGGACCGTTCGGTGCTGGACGCACTGGAGTTCGTGCGCGCCGTGCGCGCCCGCCGCGGGGACTGGATCGAGGAGACCGTCGTCCTGGGCCGCGGCAAGGACAAGACCGAGGTGTCCATCGACATCACGACGTTCGCCTCGGACATGTGGCGCAAAACCCTGCGGGACAAGCGTCGGCCCGGGATGCTCGCCCGCCGGCACCTGGAGGTCTGCGTGTTCTCCTACCTGGCCGCCGAGCTGCGCAGCGGCGACATCGCCGTGGCCGGCTCCGACTCCTACGCCAACCTGCACGCCCAGATGATGACCTGGGAGGAGTGCCAGGACGAGGTCGCGGACTTCTGCGCCCAGGCCGGCATCCCCACCAGCTCCTGCGGCAGGTGCTCCCAAGCGATGCCGGTATGCAGCACGAACAAGATGCCCTGCAAGGCCAGCCGAAACCTGTCAATTTGATCAAGGCAGTTGAGCTGGGCTAATTCTGTGTCGGCTGTTCTGGCGTGTCCTTCTGCTCGTTCGTGTCGTCGTTCTTGGGCTTGTTGATCCATGCCGGTCCGGGCAGGTCGGGCGGGGTGGGGGTGCCGCCGGATGCGAACCGCTCGGGATGCGTGGCGTGGGCGGCGGCCAGGACACGGGCGCGTCGGTCACGGACGACGGCGGCGCGGCCGTAGTGCACATCGACCGGGTGGTGGTAGCCGATCCCGGAGTGGTAGTGGTCGTGGTTGTACCAGGTGTAGAAGGTCTGGCAGAAGGCGCGGGCGTCCTCGATCGAGCCGAAGTGGCCGGGGAAGGCCGGGCAGTATTTGAGGGTTTTGAAGCTCGCCTCGATGTGGGGGTTGTCGTTCGATGTCTTGGGGCGGCTGTGGGACTTGGCCACGCCGAGGTCGATGAGCAGTTCGGCCACGGTCTTGGACTTCATCGAACTGCCGCGATCGGCATGCAGGGTGAGGGTGTCGCGGTTGACCTTCTGCTTGAGCGTGGTCTGCCGGATCAGCCGTTTGGCCAGTGCGGCCGACTCGCGGGAGGCGACCATCCAGCCGACCACGCAGCGGCTGTAGATGTCGATGATCGTATAGAGGTGGTACCAGACGCCCTTGTCCGGGCCGCGTAGCTTGGTGATGTCCCATGCCCAGACGCGGTTGGGGGCGTCGGCGAACAGTTCGGGGATGGTCTTGGGCGGGTGGGTGGCCTGACGGCGCCGATCACGGCCGACCTCATCATGGGCGCGCAAGATCCGGTACATCGTGGACTCTGAGGCCAGGTAGGTGCCCTCGTCCAGCAGCGTGAAGTACGCCGTGGCGGGGGCCGCATCCGCGAAGCGCTCGTTGAGCACGGCTCGGACGTGGTCACGCTCGGCGGTCGACAGCGCGGCCGGGTGCGGCTTGCGCGGGGTGGTGGGACGGGCCGGAGCCGGGCTGCGGCGGTTGTTTCGGTACCAGTTGGCCTGTGGCACTCCGGCCGCCGTGCACGCTTTGCGGCGGCCGAGCAACGGGGTGAGTGCCTCGATCGCCTCGGCCTGCGCGGTCTGGATGATCTCGGTCACTGCTCGCCCCGAGCCGTCGAGTTCTCGCTGCCGGTGGCGAGCTGATCCAGCAGCGCGAAGAGCTTTCCCTGCACCTCGATCACCTGGCGGGTCTTGTCGAGTTCGGCGCGTAGCCGTTCGACCTCGCCCTCCAGCGTGTCGATCTGCTTGTCACGCGGGTCGGCCTTCGGACGGCCGATCGGCCGGGCCAGTGCCTGGGTCGCCCCATGGTCTCGGGCGGTCTTCCAGCTGGAGATCAGTGAGGAGTACAGGCCCTCTCGGCGCAGTAGCGCGCCCTTGCCGGCTTTGTCGAGCTGCTCGTACTCCTGCAGGATCCGAGCCTTGTACGCCGCGGAGTACCGGCGGGCTGTGGCCCGCTCATGTACCTGCGGGTCAGGGGTCTCGGGGTCTGGTTGTCGTGCTCCCACGAAGGGATGTCTCCTTCCCCGCCTTCGATACAGAGTTATGTACCTTTTTGTTGCCTCTGTCTAGTTTGGCAGAGAGGGGCCGGTCATCCAACCGCTTGCGCCCTGGATGGCGGAAACGCCGCTGACGCTGGGGCAACAGCGGCTCATCACCGCCCACAGCTCGTCACTGACCTCCCACGGCTTCGGCTTGGCCACCCGTGCTCCTCTCTCGGCTACAGCGAGAGATCAAAGCACAACAAAGATCATTCTGTTAGGACCTCTCACCCGCGGGCGGGGCGGCGGCGCGGGTGGTAGGAGTAGGCCAGGGCGAGCAATATCGGGCCCCACAGCGCCGTTGGGGTGATGGACACCATCGCCAGCGCCTGCCACCAGCCATTCTCGTACGCCATGCTGTCGGAGACGCCGACCCAGGAGAGCACCATCCAGACCGAGACCGCAGTCAAGAGCAGCCCACCGGCCACGGCAGGGACGACCGCTGCCATGGGCGGCACACGTCTGCCGCCGATGACCGGGATCCAGCTCGGGACCACCTCGCCCCAGCCGCGCACCAGACTGATGCTGAGCAGCGCCGCCAACTCGGTGAGCACGCTGAGCCCGAAGACATAGGGGATGCTGATCCACAACGGTGACACAGGCGCGTCGTTGAGCTGGCCCATGTCGAAGTGAAAGGCAACCTCCACAGGCACGTGGGGAGCAGCAGCCAGGGAAGCGCGTAGGCGGTACGGAGCGCCCAGCGTGGGGCAGGTTGTGCGGTGTCGCTGGTGGCCGGGGCCGCATGCAAGAGTTTGATCGCCATACCTGTACCCTCTACTGGCCTCGAGGACGATTGATCACCTGTGAGGGTGAATCGCCTCCCCCGCACGAGCTAGTTACGGCTTCGGCACATGGCCGGATGGACGAGGTCAGGTGACGGATTGCGCCACCAAAGCCATGGCCTGCCGCATGGCGTTCCGTACCTCGCTGGGTCCGTCGCCGCGCTGCAGCGCGGTCAATGCGGATGCGCTGATCGCGCCCACCATCGCGCCGACCAAGGCGGAGGCGGTGATCGTGTCAAGTCTGTCGGGGAATGCCCGCTGCAGAGCCTGGGCCAGTTCGGCCTGCGCAGTGAGGTATCGCTGAAGCAGCCGGGCCTGTAGCGCCGGCACCGAGGCCGCCAGCCGTGCCCGCAGTGCCGCGAGCCCGCTGGGGAGGTCGCTGTCCCAGGTATCGGCGATCATCTGATCCATCGCCCGCACCAGCACCTCGGACAGCCGTTCCCCGGCGCGGCGCTCGGCGATCGCCTGCAGCGCCAGATCGACGCGCACGTCGGCATTGGCTAGAAGCACATCCTCCCTGGTCTGGAAGTGGAGGAAGAAGGTGCGGGGGGACACCTCCGCGGCGTCGGCGATCTCGGCCACCGTCACGTGGTCGTAGCCCTTGTCCTCGAACAGGCGCACCGCCGCCTCGATAAGTGCCTGCCGGGTGCGCTGCTTCTTGCGCTCTCGCAGTCCGTGCTTCTCCACCACACAGGGCAGTCTATTACATCTTCTGAATTAATGCATACTATGAATCACTACATAGACTGCAGTCATTGAAAGGAGATCATTCATGGGAAGTCTGGACGGACGAGTCGTCCTCATCACCGGAGCAGGGCGCGGCATCGGGCGGGAAGAGGCGCTGTTCTTCGCCGCCGAAGGCGCCATGGTCGTTGTCAACGACCCAGGCGTCGCCATCGACGGCACGGGCGGCGACGCCGGCGTAGCCGCGAAGGTCGTCGAAGAGATCACTGCCCGCGGCGGACAGGCCGCGGCCAACACCGACAGCGTCACCGACTGGGACGGCGCCCGCCGCATGGTGGAGACGGCTCTGGAGTCCTTCGGCGACCTGCACGTCGTGGTCAACAACGCGACCATCGAACGGAACATGGGCCTGACCGACCTGTCGGCGGAGGACTTCGACGACGTCGTGGCCGTCAAGCTGAAGGGCACCTTCGCGGTAACGCACTGGGCGGCCCGCCACTGGCGCGACCGGTATCAGGCAGGGGTCCACGCCGACCGCGCCGTGGTCAACACCTCCTCCGGCTCCGGGCTGCTCAACCCGTTGCCCGCGCAGGTCTCTTATGCGGCAGGCAACGCCGGGGTCGCGGCGCTGACCACCGTGGCCGCCCTCGAACTCGGCCGGTACGGCGTGCGGGTCAACTGCATCTCGCCCTCGATGGCCCGGACCCGCCTCACTCTCGCCGTTCCAGGCATGAGCGAGGAACCGCTGGCGGGTCGGTTCGACCCACTGCACCCGGCCGCCTGCGCACCTATTGCCGCCTACCTGGCCGGCGCAGCCTGCCCGCTCACCGGCCAGGTGCTGTCGGTACGGGGCGGAACGGTCACGGTCAATCATGGCTGGTCCCTCGGCGGCCACATCCACAAAGACGGGCTGTGGAGCGTGGAGGAACTGGCCGAGAAGGTGAAGGAGCTGCCGATGGACGACCCGTTCGACAAGCTCGCCCAGGCCCTGACCGGCGCACTCGGCACCATCGGACGCGACCAACTCCAGGAGATGATCAACGCCCTGCTTGACCAGGGAGTCCACTCCGACGCGGCCTCCGCATGACGCGATGAACCACGTCCCGGACCGCGTGCTCAGTCACGCGGTCCGGGGACGGATGGGGGTCTGTTTCATAGGTGACCGCCTGTGAGATGCATCCATTCTCTGCGATCTCGCGATCTAGGCAATCCGATCACCGCAGGTCGGAGGCACCTTTCTCCATTAACGATCCTCAGGATGAAATTCCGGCTGAACAGGCGAGGCTCGTTGTGCTTCCCCGTACCCGGCAGCGACGTCCTCAGCTTTGATACCAGAGGCGATCATCGCGGCGGCCGCCGCGCGCTGCTGGGCGGTCATCTTAGGCGGTCGCCCGGTGGGCAGGTCGCGGGCTTCCTTGGCCGCCCTGGCGCTGGCCGCCCGTTCCAGCATGTGGATCCGCTCCATCTGCTGGACGGCGGCGTCGATGTCGCGGGCCCCGGCGCCGCGCCGCAGAGTGGCGAGGTCGCGTTCGAGGTCGCCGTGGCTGCGCCGGATCAGCGGCCAGACGGCCGCCGACGGCGCCGCGGCGAGCTCACCCGGTGGCGACAGGCAGGTCGCGGAAGGGGCGCAACCCGGAGCCGACATCAGCGCGAGTGAAGGCGTAGCGGCCCAGGAAGTTGATGTGCTCGTACTGGATCGGCGACAGTCGGGCGCACATCTCGTCGGTGACCGGGAAGCCTTGGGCGCGTAGTTGCTGGACGGAGGCATCCAGATAGAGGCTGTTCCACCAGATGACCGCGTTCAGCGCCAGACCGAGGCTGCCAAGCCGGTCTTCCAGCCCTCGCGGTAGCGCTGGCGCAGCTGCCCGCGGTTGCCGAAGGCGATCTTGCGGGCGAGCCGGTGCCGGGCCTCCTGCACGTTCAACTGCGCGCCGATCATCCTGCGGTAGCCCTCATCGTGCAGGAACTGCAGCAGGTGCAGGGTCTTGAAGATGCGGCCGTAGTGCACGAACGCCTCTCCCAGGCCGGTGGGGCGGCCGTCGGCCGACAGCATGCGGATCAGGTCGTAGGCGCGCACGGTGCCCATCGTGAGCGAGCCGGCCACGCGGAGCATGTCGCCCCAGTGGGCGCGGATCCGGTCGAGGCGGACGACGTGGCGAGACATGTGTTCCAGCGGCCCATACGTGGCGCGGGTGTTGGTCCGCCACAGCCGCATGTCGGCCAGGTCGGCGATACGCGGGGAGAACTGGTAGCCGCAGATCGCGAACAGGCCGAAGACCAGGTCGGAGTAGCTGGAGGTGTCGGTGATGATCGTCTCGGGGCGGGGGCCGCCGTCGAGGTTGTGGATGGCGTCCAGGATGAACAGCGAGTCGCGCAGGGTGCCCGGCACAACCAGGCCACCGATCCCCATCACTTGGTCATTGACCACGTTCAGCCAGGTCGCGCCGCGCTGCCGGCCGAAACAGACGGGGTTGTGCCCGGCGTGCAGGCTGGCCACCGGGACCACGAAGCGCAGCCCGTCGGCCGAGGCGATGTGCCCGCTGACCCAATGCTGGACGATGCCGATGCCGGCCTGGGCGCCGATCAACCGGGCGTTGGCCGCCGCGATCGTCTCCGCGCGCAGGTAGCCCTGGTCGATCTGCTGTAGCCGGGCCCGCGTCAGGGCGGGCACGTTCGGCTTTTCGATCGGGACCAGGCCGACGTTGCACGCCTCGGCCACGATGAAGGCGGCCAGCACCCGGCCCGAGGCCTTGGTCGGTGCCGTCCGCAACCGCTCCAGCTCTGAGCGGCGCTGGCCGTCCGGCACCGCCAGCAGCCCCACCAGCGCGGCGAGTGTCTCGGCCGGCAACCGGCCTGACAGCAGCGCGTGCAGCCGCTCGTTCTCCGCCCGCCGCACCTCGCCCACCAGCCGCACCAGCACGGTCATGCCCGGAAGCAGAATGCGCTCCTTGAGCATGTGCACCCGGGCCCGGTCGAACAGCGCCCGAGACCCCTCCGCCGAGGCCCAGACCCGCGCCGCCACGTACTGGCGCACCTCGCTCTCGCACGAGCCGAAGTCGCGATAGTCCAGTAACTCCCGGATCTCCCAGGCATGCTCGTACACCGTCTGCTGCCGGTGCCCATAGTCGGCCAAGTGCGCCGGATCCAGGCCGAGCTGCTCGGCGACGAACGCCACCGCCTCCGGCGGAACGGCCAGAGGGTCGTCGGTCAGGAACACCCCCAGCATGCGCACCGTGCCCCACTGCACGGCCCAGCCGAGCTTCATGGCCGGACGCCGTTTGGACGCCAGCGCATCCCATGCACTGCGATCCAGCCGGAAGAACTGCTCCAGCTCTGCGGTGGAGGGCTCCTCGGGGAAGCGGCCATAGCGGGCGATCTGCTCATCAGAGAGAAATTCGAACGGCATGGCCCAGGAACGTAAGCCCCGCAACCTGGCCAAACAGGCGCTGTCACCGAACCGGTACGAAGATCAACTCTCTAGGCCCCCCACTCGGGTCCGCGCGACCAGCCCCAAAGTAGCTCTCTGTAATGTCTCAGAAGCAGTACGTAGTGGTCACGGATGGGCGGTACTGGACCGTAGCGACATCTGTGCAGAGCAGGGTGCTTTGCGCATCTATAGCGATCGGGGGAGAAAGGGTCCCTGCCGATGCGCAGAGAGTGGGAGCTGGAGGACCTCATCGAGTGCTGGACACTGGATGAGGCCGAGGTCGAGTTACTGGCGAACAAGAGCGGTGCCACCCGTCTCGGGTTCGCGCTGATGCTGAAGTTCTTCGAGCTGGAGGGCCGATTTCCGCGCCGGGAGGACGTGCCGAAGGCCGCGGTCAACTACATGGCCGGCCAGGTGAAGGTGGATGCGGCTCTCTTCGCCGAGTACCGCTGGTCGGGCAGCACGATCGAATATCACCGGGCGCAGATCCGCCGCTTTCACGGCTTTCGGCAGCCGACGGTCGCCGACGAGGACAAGCTGATCTTCTGGCTGGCCGACGAGATCTGCCCAGTGGAGACGTCGCGGGAGCGGCTGCGTGCCGCGCTGCTGGCCCGCTGCCGGGAGGAGCGGACCGAGCCGCCCACGCCCAAGCAGATCGAACGGCTGGCCACGCGGCCGAGGCGATGTTCGAGCGGGAGTTCACCACCACCACGGCGCAGCGGCTGTCTGTCTCGGCTGTCGTCGCGCTGGAGGATCTGATCGCGGTCCCCGACCCTGCCCCGGAGGGCGAGGCCGGGCCGACCGAAGTGCGCAGCTTCCTGCAGGAGCTGAAGGAGGACCCGGGACCGCTGCAGTTGGAGACGCTGCTGACGGAGATCGTCAAGCTGCAGCGGGTCAAGGCCATCGGGTTACCGGAGGACCTGTTCGAGGGGACCTCAGAAAAGGTCGTGGAGGCGTGGCGGGCACGGGCGATGCGCATGTACCCGTCCGACTTCGCTGCCGCGCCGGAGCCGATCCGGCTGACCTTGCTGACGGCGCTGTGCTGGGTGCGCAAGGCGGAGATGATCGACGGCCTGGTGGAGCTGCTGATCCAGCTCGTGCACAAGATCAGCGTGCGGGCCGAGAAGAAGGTCGAACACGAGCTGAGCAGTGAGTTCCGGCGGGTGCAGGGCAAGCACGGCATCTTGGCCCGGCTTGCCCAGGCGGCCCTGGACCTGCCCGAGGAACTCGTCCGCAAGGCGATCTACCCGGTGGTGGGCACGGCCACGCTGGCCGACATCATCGCCGAGGCCAAGGCGAATGAGAAGGAGTTCCGTACCCGGGTGCGGACCAAGCTGCGCGGCTCCTACTCACGCCACTACCGTCGCGGCCTGCCCAAGCTGCTGCGCGCGCTGGACTTCCACTGCAACAACACCGCCTTCCAGCCAGTGATGGACGCGCTGAAGCTGGTGGACCGCTACGCCGACTCCGAGGCCGTCTTCTACGACGCCACCGAGACGGTGCCGATCGAGCACGTGGTGCCCGAGGACTGGCGGGAGGCGGTGGCCGATGAACGCGGCCGAATCGAGCGCATCCCGTACGAGCTGTGCGTGCTGGTGGCGCTGCGCAAGGCGATCCGCCGGCGGGAGATCTGGGTCGAGGGCGGCAAGATCTGGCGCAACCCTGAGGCGGACCTGCCGGCCGACTTCGACGACAACCGGGACGTGCACTACGAGGCCTTGAAGAAGCCCCGTGACCCGGCGGCGTTCATCGCCGATCTGCAGCGCCGCCACACCGCCGCGCTCGATCGGCTGGAGGCGGCGATGCGCAAGGGCACCACCGGCGGCGTGAAGATCACGCGGAAGAAGGGCGAGCCGTGGATCAGCGTCCCGCCGCTGGGCAAGCAGGAGGAGCCGACGGGTCTGAAGGCGCTGAAGGCGGAGATCTCCCGCCGGTGGGGCGTGATCGACCTGCTGGACGTGCTCAAGGAAGTGGCCCACGTCACCGACTACACCGACGCTTTCACCTCGGTGGCCTCGCGTACCGTCATCGATGAGGCGGTCCTGCAAAGACGGCTGTTGCTCTGCCTGTACGGGCTGGGCACGAACGTCGGGATCAAGCGGGTGGCCGACGGCGTGGCCGCGGCCGCGCTGCCGCCCGGACAGCTCGACAACGAGGCGACGCTGCGGCGCACCCGCCGGTTGTTCATCAACCGCGACAACCTGCGCGAGGCGATCCGCCTCATCGTCAACGCCACCCTGAAGGCGCGCGACACGGTGCTGTGGGGCGAGGGCACCTCGTGCGCGTCCGACTCGCGCAAGTTCGGATCCTGGTCGGCGAATTTCATGACCGAATGGCATGAGCGCTACCACGGGCCGGGGATCATGGTCTACTGGCACGTCGAACGGCGGTCGGTGTGCATCTACAGCCAGGTGACGTCCACGACCGCCTCCGAGGTGGCCTCGATGATCGAGGGCCTGCTGCGGCACCTGACCGATGCGGAGATCGATCGCGAGTACACCGATACCCACGGCGCCTCGATCGTTGGGTTCGCCTTCTCCGAAGTGCTGGGCTTCAAGCTGCTGCCGCGGCTGAAGAACATCGGGTCGGCGCGGCTGTACCGGCCGGGGACCGGCGAGGACGAGGCGTGGCCGCGCCTGGAGGCGGTGCTGTCGAACAAGACCATCGATTGGGATGTGATCGCCCGCCACTACGACCAGATGATCAAGTACGCGACCGCGCTGCGGTTGCGCACTGCCGAGTCGCACCAGATGCTGCGCCGCTTCACCCGCGGCGGCCCCAAGCATCCCACCTACCAGGCGATCGAAGAGCTCGGCCGCGTCATCAGGACAATCTTCATCTGCGACTACCTTGCGGACGAGGAACTGAGGCGGGAGATCAACGAGGGCCTGAACCTGGTGGAGAACTTCAATTCCGCCAGCAAGGACCTGTTCTACGGCAAGGCCGGCGACCTGACCGGCGACGACCGGGAGAACGTCGAGGTCTCCGCGCTGGCGCTGCACCTCATCGCCGCGGCCATCACCTACCTGAACACGCATCTGATCCAGATCGTGCTGCGGGATCCGGCCTGGCGAAAACGGCTGAGCCCAGCCGACCGGCGCGGGCTGACGGCTCTGTTCTGGTCCCACCTGAACCTGTACGGGCGCTTCGAGCTCGATATGAGCCGCCACCTGGAGCTGGACGGCGTGCCGCTGGGTCCGCCACTGTGACCAGCAGATGACGGACCCAGATGTTGGGTTCGGCATAGACGGCGTGGTCTTGGGCCAGACTCAGCGCCGCCTCCGCCTGGCAATCAGCATCTCGGTCATCAGTTGTTGCTCCCACTGACCCGTCGGATTGTCGGCGAGCAGCGCTTTACTCAGCGCCTCAACGAAGGCGTTCAGCCGATCGCCGAGTACGGCGGGTGAGCTGTAAGAGTAGGAGAGCTGTAGCCCGACTAGCCCCTCGACGTCCCACGCCAGCGGCCTCGTGAACGTACGGGATTCCAGGTCGCTGAACGGCGATGCGGCGAGGACGTCGTGGTGATGTTCGTCCGTGGCGTGAAAACAGTTGGCCGCTGCATCTATCTCGAGGTCGAAGTCAGCACATACACGCCGCTCGACCGACTGCCACGGCTGCGCGCACGGCTGCCATGGCCCTGCCGACAACCTTGCTGGTCCGATCAGAGCCACAGCGCCGCCAGACGGCAGTAGCTCATCCAGTTCCGCCAGCACCACTCTGCGGTCCATCCAATGAAATGATCTGCCCATAACCACGTGGTCGAACGGCGGCAACGCGTGCAGCGTGGTCGAGTCGCCCTGAATCCATATGATGTTGATGATGTCGGCGGCCAGTCGCCGCCCCTCGACCAGCATCTCTTCTGCCGGATCCACGGCGAGCACCGTCTTCACCTGACTGGCGAGTGGGATCGCGATCGTTCCCGGACCGCAGCCCAGATCCAGCACCCGGGTGTCCGCGCCGAGCGCTCTGGCCAGGTGCTCGACTGCCGCTTCCCCATACATCGGGCGGTATCGCGCGTAATACGGTGCAGCGCTGCCGAACAAGTCCGCCACACAAGGACTTTAGACGAGCGCAGCCGAAGCTCTGCAAGCCCGGGGACACAACAAACGCCCGGCTCGCGTGAGGTCAGAATGCCTTTCTGCTGACGGTCAGTCGTGCGTCGTCGCGGGTCAGCCCGTGGCTGAGGCCAGTCCTGCGGCGGCTTCGTCATGTTCGCGGAGCATGTGCAGGACGGTCGCGGCCGAGGGGTGACAGCCCCTCTTTCGCGCCGCTGGTGATGACGAGCCGGGCGGCGATGTCGCGCAGACTGAGGTCCTGGTCGCGCAGATGCAGGGCCATGGACAGCATGTTCTCGTCGGTGACGGACCTGTTCTGGTAGGGGCATATCGGGCAGGCGCCTAAGAGGGGTCGTTTGCGGGTGTGGGGCAGGTGAAGGCGCCCGCCTTGGCGGCGAGGGCCGTGGCCTTGGCCGCCTGGCCCGGCAGGTCCGGGTCGGGCGGTGTGCCCAGCAGCATCACCTCGTGGTAGAGCGGTGCGGTGGCGGTGACGAGCAGTCGCCGCGCGTCGGTGGCCGGCGGCAGTTCGCCGCGTCGTATGGCGCGCGCGACGATGACCTCGCAGCGGGCGTAGCGGTCCGCCCACAGCCGCCGCAGGCCGCGCGCGGCCTCCTCGGAGCGGAAGGAGGCGGCGAGCAGGGCCGCGGCGATCGACGGCTGGACGGTCAGTGCCACCAGGTTCTCCCGGTTGAGCGCCGCGAGGTCGCCCTCCAGGGAGCCGGTGTCCTCGGGCTGCCAGTCGTCGTCCGCGGTGGCCGCGAAGAGGTCGGCGAGCAGGCCGCCGACGTCCCGCCAGCGCCGGTACACGGTCGCGCGGTGCACGCCCGCGCGGGCCGCGACGGCGTCCAGGGTGAGCGCGTCGTAGCCGCGTTCGGCCAGTTCGGCGCCGACCGCGTCGAGTACCTGAGCGCGGGTGCGCTCGGTACGGCCGCCCGGGCGGCGGCGGGGCTCCGCCCGGACCTCGGGTTGCTCGGTGGACTGCGTCATGGCACTATCTTAATGTATAGAATGTCGCATTAATCCAAACTGGAACCGGAACGTACATCATCAACAACATCGGACGTCATATGCGTCAGCGGGGGCCCATCCCGGCGAAGAGAGCGTCGAGGATCTGGTCGACATACGCATGGGTCAGTGGCTCCTGAGTGATCAGGAGCTGGAAGTACAGCGGGCCGGACAGGATCGCCATCGCCAGGTCGAGGTCGAAGCCGGGCGACAGCTGTCCCTGCTCGCGGGCCGTCCGCAGGCGGGCGACGGTCTTGTCGGCCTGTGGGGCGATGAAGCGCTCGTTGAGCGCGGCGGCGATCTGGGGATCGTGCTGCGCCTCGCCGATCAGGGCTCTGAACAAGGGGCCGAAGGGTGGCTCGGCCAGCAGATCGACGGCCGAGTGGATCTGGGCACGCAGGTCGGCCATGATGTCGCCGGTGTCGGGGTAGTCCAGGCCGGGCTCGTTCGGCGACAACAGGGAGTCGAGCAGCAGGGCCGCCTTGGATGCCCATCGGCGGTAGATGGTCTGCTTGCTGGCGCCCGCTCGGGCGGCGACCGCCTCGATGCTCAGTTTGGCGTAGCCGATCTCCTGGCCGAGTTCCAGCGTGGTCCGCATGATGGCCTCGGTCCGGTCGGCGCCGCGGCGGTGGGGCGTGTCGGTCATGCCGACACTCTATCCGTACGGAACGTTCCGTACTTGACAGCAGGCGGCCGCCTTGGACATCATCCTATCGGTACGGAACGTTCCGTACGGATAAGAACGACCAGGTCACCCACCGTCCTCACGGTTCTTCACCTCACCATCGCCACCCTCACGGAAAGAAGATTCTTGCGTGATGCATGTTCCCGCCGACCCGACCGTGGTGCATCCCATGCCCGGGCAGCCCCGCTTGGTGCTGCTCAAGCCGCTGGTCACCTCGCCGCTGATCGAGGTCGGCGAGTTCTCCTACTACGACGACCCCGATGATCCGACCGCCTTCGAGACCCGTAACGTGCTCTACCACTACGGGCCGGAGAAGCTGATCATCGGCAGGTTCTGCGCGCTGGGCGAGGGGGTGCGGTTCATCATGAACGGCGCCAACCACCGCATGGACGGCCCCTCGACCTTCCCTTTCCCGATCATGGGCGGATCCTGGGCCGAGCACTTCGACCTCATCACCGGCCTGCCCGGGCGAGGCGACACCGTGGTTGGTAACGACGTGTGGTTCGGCTACCGGGCCATGGTGATGCCCGGCGTCCGCATCGGCCACGGCGCGATCATCGCCTCCGGCGCCGTCGTCGTGGACGACGTGCCCGACTACGGCATCGCCGGCGGCAACCCGGCCAAGCTCATTCGCCGCCGCCACAGCGACGCCGACGTCGATCGGCTGCTGGCCGTGGCCTGGTGGGACTGGCCGCTCCAGCTCATCACCGAGCACGTCCGCACCATCATGTCGGGCAGCATCTGCGACCTGGAGCAGGTCGCGGCCGCGCACGCCTGAGCCCCCTCCGCTGACCGTCCAGCACCAGAATCGAGCCATCAGCATGCCCGCTTCTCCCCACCCCGACCCGTTCGCCGGCTGGCTGGCCCGCCACGCCGCCCCGCTCACCCACCTTGACCCCGAGGCGCCGCTCGACGATCTGGAGCCGCTACGCGACCTCATCGGCGACGCGCGCGTCGTCGCGATCGGCGAGCACTCCCACTTCATCGACGAGTTCATCCGCCTGCGCCGGCGCCTGCTGCGCTTCCTGGTCGAACGCTGCGGCTTCACCGTCCTGGCCTTCGAGTACGGCTTCAGCGAAGGCTTCCCCCTCGACGCCTGGGCCCAGGGCCAGGGCACGGACGACGACCTGACGGCCCACCTCGCCGAGGCGGTCCCCGTGGGCGTCGGCGACCCGCTGCGCTGGATCCGCCGGCACAACGCCAAGGCCCCGCGGCCGGTGCGGTTCGCCGGCATCGACATCCCGGCGGCCGGTGGATCCCTGCTCCCCGCCCTGACCCCGGTCGCCGACTACCTGCGCCAGATCGACCCCGAAGCCCTCCCGGCCGTCCAGACGGCGACGCGGATCGCCGAATCGTTCGCCGGAACCTCCGCCGCCTCGGCCGCGCCCGCGTGGGCCCGCCTGCCCGCCGCCGACCAGGACGCCCTCACCGCCGCCCTGACCCGCCTGCTCATCCGCTTCCGCGCCGTCGCGCCGCTGTACGTCTCCCGCGGCGACCGGCACGCCTACGACATCGCCCTGCGCCGCCTCGAAGGCGCCTGCCAGGCCGACTACGGCTTCCGCGCCATGGCCGGCCTGTTCGCTGGAACCGGGCTGACCGCCGACACCTCGGCCCGCGACGTCTACATGGCTGGGTCGCTCCTGTGGCACCTGGAGCGCTGCGAGCCCGGCACCCGGATCGTGCTGGCCGCCCACAACGCCCACATCCAGAAGGCACCCATCTCCTTCAACGGGCAGCTCACCGGCTTCCCCATGGGGCAGCACCTGCACAACGCGCTCGGCGACGCCTACTTCGCCCTCGGCCTGACCAGCACCGGCGGCCACACCGGAGAAATGATCCGCGACGAGCAAGCGCGCTTCGGTTTCCGCATCGAGGACACCGCGCTACAGCCGCCGGAGCCGGGCAGCGTCGAAGCCGCCTTCGCCGGAGCCGGCCTCGGGCTCAGCATCGCCGGCCTTCGCCCGGCCCGCACACAGCTCGCCGCCACCGGCCCCGACCGCATCCGGCTGCAGAGCACCTTCCTGCACACCCCCGTCCTGGACGCCTTCGACGGCATCCTGCACACCCCGGCCTCCACCGTGGCCCGCACCCTCGAAGAAGGAAAAGCCCCGTGACCGACACCGATGTGATCATCGTAGGAGCCGGTCCCACCGGCCTCATGCTGGCCGCCGAGCTGCGCCTGGCCGGCGTACGGCCGCTGGTGCTGGAGCGCAAGCCGCACCGCCGCGACGTCCCCAAGGCCGGCGGCCTCGGCGGGCAGATCCTGCAACTACTGCGCTTCCGCGGCCTGCTGGAACGCTTCGAAGCGGCCTGCACCGGCCCCGTCCCGCCGCCCCGCTTCCCGTTCGGCGGCGTGCACCTGGACCTCACCCAGCTGACCGACCCGCCGCTGCACGCCCTGCCGCTCCCGCAACAACAACTGGAGCAACTGCTCGACGACCGCGCCGGCGAACTCGACGCCGAGATCCGCCGCGGGCACGAGGTGACCGGGATCAGCCAGGACGACGCCGGGGTGCGGGTGGACGTGCTGTGCCCGGACGGACCGTACCAGCTGAGCGCCCGCTACCTCGTAGGGTGCGACGGCGCGCGCAGTCGGGTGCGTGACCTGGCCGGCATCGGCTTCCCCGGCATCACCTACCCGGAGGTCAACCGGCTGGCCCAGGTCACCCTGCCCGACACGGTGACCGTGCTCGGCAACGGCGACCTCGACGTCCCCGGCTTCGGCACCATCCGCGCCGGGTTCACCCGCACCGACCACGGCCTACTCGGCATCGGCTCCTCGCCCGGCGCCACGAGCGTCTCCCTCTACACCATCGAGGACGAGAGCACCGAGTACGACGACGACGTCCCGATGACCCTGACCGAACTGCAGGACAGCATCCACCGCGTGCTCGGCGCGCACCTGCCCCTGGCCGGATCGACCCGGCTGTCGCGCTTCACCTTCAAGGCCCACCAGGCCGAGCACTACCGCAAGGGCCGCATCCTGCTGGCCGGCGACGCCGCCCACCTGTTCCCCGCCACCGGCGTGGCGCTCAACGCCGGCCTGCTCGACGCGGTCAACCTGGCCTGGAAACTGGCCGCCGACCTGCACGGCCAGGCGCCCGCCGGTCTGCTGGACACCTACCACACCGAACGCCATCTTGCCGGCGTCCGCACCATGCTGCACACCCGCGCCCAAGTGGCCCTGCGACGCGGGCACGACGCGGCCGCCGAAGCGTTGCGTGAGATGTTCCAGGAGTTGGTCACCGACGAGCAGCCCTTGCGCCGCATGGGAGCCATGGTCGCCGGCACCGACATCCGCTACCCGATGCCCGGCACCAACCCCCACCCCCTGACCGGCACCTTCGCGCCCGACCTCACCCTGCACACCGACCAGGGCGTGACCAGCGTCGCCGAACTCCTGCACCCCGCCCGGCCCATCCTCCTCGACCTCGCCAGCCGCCCCGACCTCCGCGAGATCGCCCAGGACTGGCGAGACCGCGTGGACATCCGCACCGCCAAGACCGACGAGCGACCCGCCGACGCCCTGCTGATCCGCCCGGACGCCCACATCGCCTGGGCCGCACCCATCGACGAACCCGACGGCACCGCCACGCCCTCGCTGCGTGAGGCGCTCTCCGCATGGTTCGGAACGCCTTCAAACATCGGAGAGAGACATGACAAGTAGACTCACCGAGTTGATCATCGACTGCCACGATCCGGAGCGACTCGCGGCCTTCTGGTGCGAGGTCCTGGACTTCACCGTGATCGACCGCAACGAAGGCAAGGTCGAGATCGGCTCCTGGGAGCCGACCGTCGAGCAGGTGCTGGCCCACCAGATGCCCCCCACCCTGCTGTTCATCCAGGTGCCCGAGGGCAAGACCGTGAAAAACCGGCTCCACCTCGACGTCAGCCCGATCGACGCCGGCACCGACGACGAGGTGACCAGACTGCTCGGCTTCGGCGCCGTCAAGACAAATGTGGCCCAAGGCCCAGACCGAAGCTGGGTGGTCATGGCCGACCCCGAGGGCAACGAGTTCTGCGTCCTGCGCACCCTGGCGGTGACGGACCACAGTTAGCTTCCCTGTTCCTGCCGCATCTTCGTCGGGTGGGTCGGTGTACAGGCCTCGGCTCGTACGACAGTCTCGCCGCCCACTCCGACCCGGTCACCATCGAGGTTGACGGCCATAGATTTTCAACGCTGCCCCGCTTGACCTCCAAGCAGGACAAAACCGGGAACCTTCTGGCAACAGCGGAACGGAGAGGAAACCTACGCAGGCGCGCTGATGATCGTCGCGGCGACCCCACGGTTCGCCAACCACCTCATGTACGTGATAATCGCTTATTATCACGTACATGAGCGATCACGGCGATGCGGCGACCAGGAGAACCCCTCGCCGGGATGGTGCGCGACTCCGGCACGTTATCCGGTACATCACCCACGCCGGCTCAGCGAGCATCGCCCGGCGGCCGGCATGAGCACGGCACCGAAAGTCTCCGCTCTGCGCGGCGGGCACGTCACGCTCGCTGCGGCCGCTGACGCATTCCTCGCCACGGCGCGCACGGCCAACCCCAACACCCACCGCGCCTACGCCTCGGCCATCGACCGCACCATCGCACTGCTCGGCCGTGACCGTCCGCTCGCCGAGATCGCCGACATCGAGATCGGCACCGCGCTCGCCGAACTGTGGGGTGCAAGCGCGCCGGCGACCTGGAACCGCAACCGCGCCGCCATCACCTCCTGGCTCGCCTGGTGCCAGACCAAGAAGCACTGGGCCGCCCCATCGGCCCCGGCCGAGGCCGAACGCCGCAAGGAGAGCGCCGACGAGACCCGCGCCGTGGCCAAGACCACGATCCACCGGCTGCTGTCGCGCCGCGACATCCCGCTGCGGGAGCGGGCGCTGTGGCGGATGCTGTACGAGACCGCGGCCCGGGCCGCCGAGATCTTGGCGCTGAACGTCGAGGACCTCGACCTGGAGCACCGCCGCGCTCCCGTCCGGTCCAAGGGCGGCGCCGTGGAGTGGGTGTACTGGGAGACGGGCACCGCCCATCTGCTGCCCCGCCTGCTCCGCCTCCCCGACGGCAGCGCACGCACCCGCGGGCCGGTGTTCCTATCCGAACGGCGCCCAGTCCCGGCCCGTCGCCCGGCCGCCGCCGACATCTGCCCGCACACCGGCCGCGCCCGGCTCGGCTACGACCGCGCCCGCGTCCTGCTCGACAAACACGCCGGACTCGACCTGCACCAGCTGCGCCACAGCGCCGCCACCCACCTCGGCGAGGCCGAGATCCCGCTCCAGCTCATCATGGGCAAGACCCGGCACAAGAACCCCCGCACCGCCATGCGCTACGTCAAACCCGGACCTGAGGCCATCGCCAAGGTCACCGAGGTCCTGGCGCCCCGCCGCCGTACCCACTGATCAGGCTCAACGCGCCCGCGTGTACTTGGTGACAGCTTCCTTAACGACAGGCCAACTGAAGGTGGGGGCATTTTTGGGGCGTACGGTTGATGTATGGCGAAGTCTCGCCGGTGTCGGCAGTGCTGGCGGCCGTTGCGCGCCACGGCCAGGGCCGACGCGCGCTACTGCGGCGTGGCGTGCCGGGCGAAGGCCCGCCGAGGCCGCCTGTATTGGAAGAAGGCCGTCGCGGTGGGGATCGCCGCAGCGCGTGGCCTGCAGGACGAGATCGGGCGGCACTGCCCGGTCTGTGGCGCATGGTTCGTCCCCGGCGTGGACGTCCGCCGTGACACTGTCTATGACCGGCCGCGATGCCGTACGGCGGCCTGGCGCGCCCGCCAGCGCGCTGCCTGAAGCGGCAAAGCCGCTACGCGAAGCCGTCACCAGCACTACCCGTGTGACAGATACACGCACGCCTGCATGCATCTGACCTGGGAAATCGCAGAGAACGAAGATGCCCGGGAACACACCGACTGGTGCAGCTCTGCTGCGATCGGCGGGGCCTGCCCGATCGGAACTCCACCACTTCCAACGGAAAGGACAGCCTGGGCACTCTTCCGAACACGACTGGCCAGCCGCTAACAGAATGTAACGACGATTACAGAGAGCTACTTTGGGGCTGGTCGCGCGGACCCGAGTGGAGGGCCCTCTACCGCTAATTTCTGCACTCAGCCTCCTCGAAGGCCGGTGACGGCGAAGACGACGGCGACAAGGTCATCGGGACCGTCGAGCGGAACGGATCCGGACGAGCGTCATCCGGTGAGCATGCTGAACGAGCAGACCCAGCGGGGTCGTATCGAGGCGGTCGCCTGGACGGTGAACTCGATCGGCCCCTCGCACACGCCGGACTTCACCGCGGCCGCCGCCACCCACCTGCTCGCCACCGGCACGCCGGTCCGCGGCCAGGGGAGCGGGGCCAGTAAAGCGGCCGCCCGGGCGGCGGCTGCGGCCGCGCTACTGGCCCGCCTCGACGCGATGTGACGGTGCCGGCCGCGGGCGCGGGTCGTGGTCAGAACTCGTCGTTGTCGAGCTGGCGGCGTAGCTCCTCGCGTTCGGCGCCGGTGATGCCGGTCAGCCACTCCCAGCGGGTGACCCGGCGTACCTTTCCTCGGGCCAGGTCGTGGGCCAGCACGATGCGGGAGGCTCGCCCCATCTCCTGCTCAGTGACGACGTAGGGGTTGGTCGCCTCCCACGCCACCTCGGCCCAGGAGGCGTGCTCAGCGATGTCGACGGCCGTACGGTAGGCCGAGCGCCGTACTCAGGGTGCCGGTAGGAACGCTGTTGTATGCCCGTATTGAGTCAGTCTGCGGGGGCGGTTTCGACATGGTGGTGGTGATAGGGGTACAGGTCCCTGCCGTGATCGATAACGGTGCTGCAGCGGTGCCGGACGATCTCGATCATCGACGCCGGGTCGAGATCCTCCTCCAGCCTG
This sequence comes from Streptosporangium sp. NPDC049248, assembly GCF_040678965.1. Lineage (NCBI taxonomy): Bacteria > Bacillati > Actinomycetota > Actinomycetes > Streptosporangiales > Streptosporangiaceae > Streptosporangium > Streptosporangium sp. NPDC049248. The sequence continues at coordinate 48,277 of NZ_JBFAQY010000038.1, read as the reverse complement.
TGGTCCTCCGGCCTCAGAGCCGCCTCCACGTTGTAGTGCAACCGGCCGTCGACCAGGTAGTCGCGGCGAAAGTCGGTCGCCCACTGCGAGTTGCTCCCCCAGTCGTGCGAGAGGTCGTAGTACGGCCGTGACCGGCGCCGGTAGGTCCAGTACAGGGTGGAGCGGTCGGCGACCCCCGCGACCAGATGTCTCGCCCCGGCGGTGACGACGACTCCGGCCCGCATCAGCAGCATGGACCCGATCAGGTATCCGGGCCAGCGCTCCTCGACGATCGAGGGCGGCTCGTCGAGGTCGTCGGCCTGCCGCACCTCGACGATCTCGTGGAAGAACGGGTGAAACCCCCGTCGGGTGATCCGGGTCGCGCCCAGCGCATCGCAGAAGACGGGATAGACCTCGGTTGCGGGGAAAAGCGCGTCCGGGATCGGCCGGGCATCGTCAGGGGAGGTCTCCTGGTAGTTCATGATGAGCAGATCGAGGATGCGGCTCACGGCATACAGCCGCTGCAGCGGGCTGTACCCCTTTGGGGGCGGCTTGCCCAGAGCGATCAGGTGACTTTCGGGCCGACCCGCCTCCCGCACCTCCGCCACGTGTGCCGGGTGCTTCCGCAGCCACCGCAACAGCTCGTCGACCAGCCACCTCCCCCCACCTTCGTGGGTGTAGACGGTCTCAAACAGAGAACGCCAGTGGTGATCCGAGTAGAGATCATCGTTCATGCGCCCCAGGCTCTCGTGCGGGACGTTTGTCGGCATCCACCGGCAGGGGGACAAGGCCCTCCACTCGGGTCGGCGCCACCAGAGGTGTTGGTAAGAACCGTGACACCGGCCGCCAAATAGTTGATCTTGAGTGACGGCGGGACGGTGGCGGTCGGGAGTCTGCTGGGTCACCGCGCCCAGGGCACCGCCGCGGGGCGCCAGGTCGGTGGTGGCCTCGACGACGGCCACCGGGATGCTCCGGCCGCCTGGCGGACCGGCCCGCAGGACCCACGCGGCGGGACCGGCCCCACCCTGGCGCCCGCCTTAGTGCCCATCGCGGTGGACTGGCCGGACCCGGCGCTTGTATCAGCTCATGCAACTGACTGTCCGGAATCTGCTGGGCACCTCAGCTCTCGAAACTCCGTCTTGTCCGCTTCAAGAAGCGTGAAGATCTCCGCTGGTGCACGGTCCGAGAAGTGCGACAGCTGCAGGTCGCGTCGGCGTACCTGCGCTTCGCTGAACCGTAGGCATCGCAGGAAGATGACGGAAAGGCGATCGGCAGTACCTTCCCGCGATCGAATCATGCTCGTCGAGCATGCTCAGCACGTGGGCTGAGCGCCCGTGCCGGCGTCAGCTGTATCGCTCGACGAGCGCGTTGCCGATCGAGGCCAGGTGGTCTCGCACACCCGGGGGGCCGGTCACTTCGAGCCATTCGACCAGCCCGGCGAGTTCGCCGGCGAGGGTGTAGTCGTCGTGGCCGCGGATCACGACGTCGATGCGTCCGTCGGTCGTGGTGCCTCCGACTTCGAGTCGGTCGCCGAACCCGATCCGGAGAATGCCTATGGCGTGGGGCGCGCAGACGGCCTGGACCTCCAGAGGTGTTCGTTTGCGGTCGATCTCGTCGGCGATCTCGCGCCAGCTCTCGGCGAGGTCGAAGTCCTCGGGCCGGCGCACGGGATCGCCGGTCGGGTCGGCGGATGTCACGCGGTCGATCCGGAAGGTCCGTCGGCCGGTCTCGGTGTGGGAGACGAGATACCACGCCGGGCCTTTGGCGACGATGCCCAGCGGGTGGACGGTCCTCTCGGTTTCGGCGCCTTTGCTATCGACATAGCCGAGCCGCACCTGGACGCCGCGGATCACCGCGTCCTGGAGGTCGTCGAGGAAGCGAGGCGGTCGGTGCTCGACCCGGCTCGACCCCCATCGTCGCGGGTCCATGACCAAGGATGATGCTGCTGCTTCGGCTTGGGCGCGGAAGGGTTCCGGCAGGGCTTGGACGAGTTTGCGCAGGGCTGCTTTCACGGCCGGGGTCGCGGCCGAGGCCGGGCCGGCGACCAGGAACAGGGCGCGGGCCTCACCCGCGGTCAACCCGGACAGGTCGGTACGGGCGCCGCCCACCAGGCGCCAGCCGCCGCCCCGTCCTTGCGTGGAGTACACAGGCACCCCGGCCATGGCCAGGGCGTCGAGGTCGCGGCGGGCGGTGCGCTCGGAGACCTCCAGCTCCCGGGCGACCTCTGCCGCTGTCACCTGCTCGCGCCGTTGCAGCATGAGGAGGACGGCCACCAGCCGGTCGGTTCGCACGCCCACAAAGCTCCCACACAAACCGGTCATGAGATGACCGGTTTCGGCGCCAGGATGGCGCCATGACCTCAACCGATTTCCCCAAGCCCACCCTCATTCCGGTCAACGGTGTGGAACTCGAAGTCTTCGAAGCGGGCCGAGAGAACGCGGGAAGGCCCATCGTGCTCTGCCACGGCTGGCCGGACCACGCCTTCACCTGGCGCCAGCAGATGCCCGCCCTCGCCGCGGCCGGCTACCACGTCATCGCCCCGAACCAGCGCGGCTACGGCAACTCCTCCAGCCCGGCCGAGGTGACGGACTACGACATCGAACACCTGTCGGGTGACCTCGTCGCGCTCCTGGACCACTACGGATACCAAGACGCCACCTTCATCGGCCACGACTGGGGCGCGTTCGTCGTCTGGGGCCTGACCCTGCTGCACCCCACCCGTGTGAACAAGGTGATCAACCTGAGCTTGCCCTACCAGGAGCGCGGGGAAAAGCCGTGGATCGAGTTCATGGAAGACATGCTCGGCGGCGACTTCTACTTCGTCCACTTCAACCGGCAGCCGGGCGTCGCCGACGCCGTATTCGAAGACAACACCGCCCAGTTCCTCCGCAACCTGTACCGGAAGAACCAGCCGCCGCCGGAGCCTCAGCCGGGCATGGCACTGATCAACCTCGCCAGAGCGCAGACACCCCTCGGCGAACCCATCATGAGCGACAGCGAACTGGCCGTCCTCGTCTCCGCCTTCGAAACATCCGGATTCACCGGCGGCATCAACTGGTACAGGAACCTCGACCGCAACTGGCGCCTCCTGGCGGACGTGGACTCGATCATCGACCAGCCCGCCCTCATGATCTACGGCGACCGGGACCCGGTCGCGAGGTCGGAAAACCTGGCAGAGTTCGTGCCCAACGTGGAAGTGGTCTGCCTGGACTGCGGCCACTGGATCCAGCAGGAAAAACCCGAAGAAACAAACCAGGCCATTCTCAAATGGCTGGACAAGCGGAATGACGCCTAACGTCTCGTGATCCCAGCCTGCGAAAATGCCTGGCCACTGAGGGTTTTGGGCTCACTACCGGCAAGGCAGCTACCACCAGCCGCCAGCTGTGACTGATCCGCAGGTCAGGGCGATGGTGCTCAGGTCTCCGGGTTGTGGATGGTGGAGCGGCCAACGCTGTATTCGGTGGCGAGGTCGGCGAGGGAGACCTCACCTTCGGCGTAGCGGCGGCGGATGGAGCGGCGGGCGGGTGCGGGGAGTTTGGGCTGTTTGCCCTTGAGCTTGCCGTTTTTCTTCGCCAGCGCCATGCCTTCGCGGGTGCGCTGGTGCCCGATGTTCGCCTCGAACTCGGCGACCATGGCGAGGGTCTGAAGGAACAGTCGGCCGAACGGGCCGCTTCAGTCGTGGATGGTCATGCCGACACCGAACAGGACGCCCCGGCCAGACAGGCCCGTCAGGGTGTCGTTGGCCTCGGCCATGTTGCGGGCGAACCGGTCGAACTTCGTCACGGTGAACACGCTGCTGTCCCAGACGGCAGCGAGGGCCTGGTCGAGGCCGTTCCGGTTACGGTGGGTGGCGGTAAGCCCTGCCCCATCGGCTCGCTAACGCCACTGGCCGCAGGGTTGCTGCTCAAGGCCCGCGACCGCAACACCAAGTAGTTACTCAGCGCTACACGCCACCTGGCGGTAGCTATACGAGAACAGGGCCCCCTCCGGAACCTCCAACAGCCCGAACAACGCTCGCGGCAACCCCGAATCCGCGCGAGACGCCTGCCGGGCCACCGTCGCGAACAGCCGATCGTCTGCCTGATCCCGGATGCCGGAGACCAGCCGCTCCAGCATCCTCACACCCGGCAGCAGCACCCGGTGTCGCCGCAACCACGCCGCCGACTGATCGAACAACGCCGTCAGCCCCTCCGCGTGCGTCCACGCCCGACCATGCAGGAACGTCAAGAACTTCTTCGCCAGGACCCGGCCCTCCCACGTCTCCCGCTCCTCGAAGCCATGGAAGCCATAGGCGTCCCGGATCATCCAGGCGTGCTCATACGCCGTCTTCGGCCGCACCCCGTACCGCTTCACCTGCGACGGATCCACGATCCCCAACTGCACAGCCAGGTAGTCCACCACAGGCCAAGGCACCGCCAGGGGGTCCTCCAAGACAGCCCCTTGTACCGGACCGTCCCGATCTGGATCGCCACGCCCAGACGATGCGCATCTTGCCGCGACTGAGCAATCACGTTCCGATCGAACGCATCCAGGAAGAAGAACTTCTCCAGATCCGCCAGGGACGGCAACTCCTCGAACTCCGAGTACGCCTTGACCTGATCGTCAGACAAAATCCCACCGGCATGACCCAAGACCGTAAGCCCGCCGCGTATCCCCAGGTAACGGGCGCAAATATGCCAGAAGTCCAGGCCCTAACCAGGAACGATCAACCCCACATCCCCACCAAGATCAATCTCAGCGCCAACGGCTGTTCCCAGGTTCCTCAACCCCGAGGATGCCCGGGGTGCCGTCCAGGTCCTCCAGCGGTGGCAACGGGGCGAGCAGCTGGTCGACCAGCTGCTCGCCGTGCTGGGCGCGCTCGGCCAGCGCTTCGGCGCGGGCCTGGGCGACCGCGGTCGCAGTCCGGGCTTCGTCGCGCTCGCCCTGGGCTTGGCACACGGCCTGGTCTTGGTCGGCGAGTTCGGCGCGCAGCCCGGCGAGCTGGCCCGACAGCTCGGTGCGCACCTGGCCGGTCTCGGCGCGGGCCGCCTCAGCGTCCTGGTGTGCCTTCTGCCGGTCGGTCTCGGCGCGCTCGGCTCGGCTACCTGCGGTTTGCAGGTCGGCATGTGCCTGATCGAGAGCGGTGGTGCGCTCGGCCAGCGCGGTTTTCAGTGTGGCGATCTGCCGGTCGTGGTCGTCGGCTGCGGCCTTGGCCTGGAGGCGTTCGGCGTCCAGGACGCCTTGCGGGGGGCGGACTCGGTGGCGTCCTGCTGGGCGTGGGCACGTTCGGTTTCGTGCTCGCCGGCCGCGCGCCAGGCCTTGCGTTCGGACTCCTCGGCGCGCTGCTGCGCCTCGGTGGCTTTCTCTGCGGTCTTCTCGCTGGCGGCGATCGCGGCCTCGGCCCTGTCTTGGGCGACGGCGGCGCGCCGGCCGGCGGCGATGATGCGTTCGGTGGCGCGCTGTTCGGCGGCCACGGCGGCGGTGCGGGCCTCTTCGGCGGCGTCGATCTGGGTGAGCGCGCCAGTGGTCGCGGCGCTCAGCGCCTCGGTGAAGGCGGCCAGCTGGGTGCTCCACTGCTCGCCCGCGCTCAGCAGGTCGCCGCTCAGCGCGCCGATGCGGCGTAGCGCTTCAGTGACCGTCGGTGAGCGGCGATACACTGCGGCGGACTACGCGCTCAGCGGCCAGGCCCGGGCCCGCATCGCCGACGGCGTACCCGCCAACACCCGCCGCGCATATGAACGCCAATGGGCCGCTTTCTCCACCTGGTGCACCGAGCACGGCCGGGTCGAGTTGCCCGCCACCGGACACGCTGGCCCAATACGTCGAAACGCTGTGCGCGGCCGATTGGGCTCCGGCCAGCATCGAGCAGGCCATCGCCTGCGTGCGCACCATGCACCGCCTGGCCGGCCACCCCAACCGGCCCGCCACCGACGCCACCCGCCTGGCCCTGCGCGCCTACAAACGCGCCCGCGCCGAGGCCGGAACCCGTGGCCGGCGCGAAGCTCCACCGGTGGGCATCGACACGCTGCGTGCCATGGTCAGCGCCTGCGACCTGAACACTCGTATCGGCCTGCGCGACCGGCTCCCGCTGGTCCTCGGTTTGGCTCTGATGGGCCGCCGCTCCGAGCTCGTCGCCCTGACCTGCGACGACGTCCGCGAGGTCCCCGATGGGCTGAAGGTCACCGTCCGCACCTCCAAAACCGACAAGGACCGCCGGGACGAGACGATCGCCGTCCCGCGCGGCAGCCACCCGCTGACCGACCCCGTCGCCGTCTGGACCGACTGGATCGCCGTACTCGCCGAGGCGAGGGAGACCCCCGGACGACTGCTGCGCCGCGTCGACCGGCACGGCGACCTCGGCCCCCGGCTGGGCGCCGACGCCGTCAACGTCATCGTCCGTGACCTCGCCGTCCGCACCGCCGTCTCCGGTGCGGACACTTTCACCGCGCACAGCCTGCGCGCCGGCGGTGCCACCGTCGCCTTACGCCGCGGGCGTCCCCGTCTCCGTCATCGCCAAGCACGGCCGCTGGGCCCCCCGCCTCCCCGGTCGTGTTGCGCTACATCCGCGCCATCGACCGCTGGCGCGACAACGCCATGCGAGGCGTCGGCCTGTAGTCCACCTGTAGGGTCTCAACGATCTTGGCACCGATCTGGCACATGTGCCAGATCGGTGAGACAGCCTTTCTGTGAGAGGGTGTCTCTGATCCCTCTGGCTTTGATCCTTTCGTGCATGGACCGGAGCTGGGATACCAAGATCCAGTCCTTGGTCTTGCCGGGATAGCTTGGCTTCCAGCGTCGGCCCGCCCCCGGGGGCGGTCGAACCTCGCCGGCGGCCAGCCGGCTGGCCGGTCGTCGGACAACGTGTCGGCTATGTCAATCGGTCGTGCTGGCGTGCACGGCGATGATTCGCCAGCCGTGCGTCTCGCCGTATAGCCAAGTACGGGTGTAGCGCATCCTGGCCGCGAACGGCGCACCGGAGACGGTTCCTTCGACGGTGCCGAGAAACCACGTCACCCCGGTGCGCCCATCGGCGAGCACGGTCAACTCCTCCTCGGCCACCCTCGTCACCACCTGTGCCCGAGTGCGGTGCAGCTCCAGGTCGTCCGCCTTGGTCGCAACGTTCGCACCGAAGGTAAAGATCAGCCGATCATCCAGCAGCCGATCCAGCGCCTCGACATCTCCAGCGAGCTGCGCGGCCTGGAGTCGGCGCTCGGCGTCCCGCAAGTCCTCCATCATGAGGTCCACCCTCCCAGCCAGCGCCGTATCCGCGCCAGGACGTTCACGCTCGGCTGATCTTTGCAGTCCGATCCAGGGACTCCGATCGTCGGTGAGTGGGTGTCGGGTTTAGAAGGCTTCCCGACAGGCCGTTGAAGTGGTGCGCGGCCCGGAAAATCAGACCGTCGCGAGTTCGCCGCAGGCTGCGGAACCACGAGCGAGCACATCCGCTACATCCTCGACGAGCACCCCGTCTGACCATCAGTCCCCGCAGGTGAGGAAACCGCCATGATCGTGAGACAAGCGGCTCACCACATCAGTGAGACAGTGCGGAAACCCGCAGGTCACGCAAGATCAAGATGTCACGAAGACTGAGACCCTACAACGCAAAACCGGACGACACCCCTGGCCTTCATCGGCCAGACCAGCCAAAACATGCTTGTGACCTGCACCGGTCCGCGTGTTACCCGTTGCCGCCAGCTGGAGAGAGGATCTCGTCGCCGAACGCGAGAGCTGAAGCGAAAGCCGACCCCTGCGCATCGCGGGGACTTCTCTGAGCGTCCCTGAGGCGCTCACGCCTTTCCGCCGCGGCGGCCGTCGACGCAGGAGAATGCCTCTCCCGACACCGTGCCCACCCCCAGCCCAAGGGGGTCGGGTATCGAATCTGACTAGGTGAAGAGACGGACATCCGAGCCGACAGACCATCCGTCGCCGGCAGAGGCGTCACTGACATTCTGATGACGATTTCCATTGACAGCAGATGACGAACCCCCAGGTCAGAGCATCTTTCTCCTCGTCAAGCCGTCCCGAAAACATCACGTGACGTCAGTGCCGTCCGACCTGTCCTGCGCCGTTATGTCAGTGCAGAAGCTCTGTGCTGACATAACGGCGAATCCCGCCACCGTCGCCTAGGCCGTCATCGCTGAGCCAAGCCGCGCCCAGGTCATGGCCCTGCGCTAGGCCGACGGCCGCCAGCGTGACAACGCATCCTGCGCAACGCCGACCTGTACCCCGCAGACGCCTCCTTCTGCATACTGCGGCCTCAGAGAAGATCATCAGCAGCCGAAAAGTGCCCTGACCTGCGCACTTGAAAACTGCCATGAAACTGTCAGTGAAGTTTTTTCATCCTGGCTGCTTGGTATAGCGGGTCCGTGCGGAACGGTGTCCCAAGTGAATCTTGCGGGAGCTTGCAGCGGCGTGATCCACCGGCTGCGACTGGCCCGAGGGGGTCACAGACGATGGATCCTGCTCACCTCGGTTCGGGGATGACTCCGCACAGGTAGGTGGACGCCTCCAGCAGCTCCGGTGTCAGCGTGATGCCGGTGAGATGCTCGGCCAGGAGGAACGCCGGCCCGTCGCTGGGGTAGAGGCATCTGTAGTCGGCGTCGATCCGCTGCATGGTCTCCACGACCTCGTCCGGTACCTCTTCCAAGTAACCTTCATCAGCGATGAAGCTGAACCGGATCTCTCCATCCTCGCTCCAGTAGAAGTACTCGACGCCTTCGACGTCGCGGAAGTGGGAGACGAGGCGGGTTCCCGCCGACAACGAAGTGATGATTTCTTCATCGGTGCCGAGCCCGCCGTTGGGCTCAACGATGAACACCCAGTCGCCTACGGTCGTGGCGCCGAGAAACGCGGTGTCGTAGCTGTTCCTGTGGCGAGTCTCGATCAGTTCCTCAAGCGTCATGGGCGTGAAATCCTCCGGCCGGCCACCGAGCCGGACCACCAGTTGCTCGGGTGTCAGGCCGCGGACGTAGGTGAAGCAGTAGGCCTCCGCCAGCTCGGGGAAGCGCTCGTAGGAGAACCAGGCATAGTCACCAGGGGTCGCGATCATTTCGTCATGCTCGCAGCGCCGACCGACACAATGAACCTTTTCATCCTCAGGCGGGCTGTGCGACGCGGTGGTTTTGAAGGACGGCGATGGCCTTGCACAGGTGGCCGGCCTTGCCAGGGCTGCAGCGTAGCTTACGGAGGATCTTCCAGCTCTTCAGCTGGGCGTTGGCGCGTTCGCCGGGTCCGCGGAGCTTGGCGTGGGAGCGGTTGGCCTGTTTCTGCGACGCGGGCTTGTCCTTGCCCTTGTACGGCGTGGCGACCGGGCCCTCAGCTCCCTGATACGCCTTGTCTGCCAGGGTGATGATTCCAGCCTGCTCCAGCGCACGCAGGATGCCCCAGATGCGGGCGGCGCCAGATCACGTGCCTTGCCCGGCAAGGCTCCAGAGGTCCACAGGATCGTCCCGTCCGGCGAGGCGATGACCTGCACGTTCATTCCATGTACGCGGTGCTTGCCGGAGAAGTACGGTCGGTCCTGATCCGGTCAGTGCGGATCAGCGTGCCGTCCAGTACCAGGTAGTGCAACCCGTTCCGCTGGGCCTTGCGCAACGCCTGGCCGAGCTTGGGCGAGCGCGCCGACAGCAACGCCACCGTCTCCTCCACGTACCGCCACGCGGTCGCTGTCGACACCCCGAACCCTGCGCCGAGTTCGACGAACGTCTCGCCCTTGCGCAGGTAGACCAGCACCAGCAGAGCCTGTTGTTCGGGGTTGAGCCGCCGCCAGGCCGACCCGATCGCCTTGTGGTGCCGGCGGATCAGGCCGGCGACGTAGTTCAGCGTTGAACGCGACACGTCGACAGCAGCACGATAGAACAGCATGCGAAGCCCCTGGTTGCAACGGACATGATTGCGGCGATCAACCCGTCTAACAGGGGTTTCTCTAAGTCGTCAGGCGAATACCGGCCTTGCGGTCATGCTGTGACCAGCAGTTCGCCACCAGGGGATGAAAAAGGTTCAGGGGGGCCCGCCCCGAAGTGTGGACACCGGTTGTTATGCGGCGAGCAGCACCTTATCGGGGGTCTGCTGCTCGTAGTCGATCGGGCTGAGGTAGCCGAGGGTGGAATGCCTCCTGCGGGTGTTGTATCTGGTGATCCACGTGAAGACGGCCAGGCGGGCCTCGCGCGCTGAGGGCCAGCGCTTGGCGCCCTGCAGCGTCTCGCGTTTCAAAGTGGCGTTGAATGCCTCTGCCGCGGCGTTGTCGGCGCTGGTGCCGATGGCTCCCATGGATCGGCGCACGCCGAGCTCGGTGCAGACCTCGGCGAACTCGGCGGAGGTGTACTGGGTCCCGTGATCGGCATGGAAGATCGCGCCGTGCAGGCTGCCCCGCGTCGCGGCGGCCGCGCGCAGCGCGTCGGTCACCAGCTCGGTGCGCATGTGATCGGCGATCGACCAGCCTGCCAAGCGGCGTGAATGCAGGTCCAGCACGGTCGCCAAGTACAAGAACCCGCCCTCGCCGACGGGCAGACATAGCGCCGATTGGGTGCGGGCGCGGCGAAGTCCCGCTTGATCAGGTCTGGCACCTTCTGATGGGACGGCTCGGGCACGGTGGTGCGCACCTTCTTGCGCAGGTGCAGCCCGACGATACCGAAGCGACGCATGAGGCGTGCGACACGCTTGTGGTTGACGTTGCGGCCTTTACCGCGCAGTTCGGCGGTGACGCGCGGGCTGCCGTAGGTGCCGTCGAACTCCTGGTGAATCTGCTTGATCTCCTGCGCGAGCGCGGCATCGGCCGCGGCGCGTGCCGCCCGGGCGGGCGCGGCCTTGAGCCATCGGTAAAAGCCGGAGCGCGATAGTCCCAGCACCCGGCACAGCCGCTTCACGCCGAAGGCGCCCACGTGGTCGGCAACGAACTCGAAGCGGCTCAGGACCTGTAAGACAATTACTGCTGGTTTCGGTGCGACTTCAGTGAGTGGTGTGCTAACTGGCTTTCCATGGCGATGTCGGAGACGGGCTTGGCGGTCCTGGATGTGAAGTTCGCGGCTGTGCTTCCGCATCTGGACGAGCGGCAGCGCCGTTTGTATCTGGCTGCTGAGGCGGATGCGCTCGGGCATGGCGGGATCGCGGTGGTGGCCAGGCTGGCAGAAGTATCGGAGTCGACCATCACGCGGGGACGTCTCGAGCTCGCGGGCGGTGCGCCGGTGTTGAGACGGGTGCGCCGTCCTGGTGGTGGACGTAAGTCGGCTGCTGAGCGGGATCCTGGTCTGGTTCCGGCGCTCGAGGCGTTGATCGAGCCGCGGGAGGTCGGTGATCCGGTTTCTCCGCTGCGCTGGACCACTGCCTCACTGCGGGACCTGGCCGGAGAGTTGACCGAGGCGGGCCATTCGATCAGCGCCCCGGCGGTAGGCGATCTGCTGCGCTCGATGGGATTCAGTCTCCAGGGCATGGCCAAGAAGCGTGCCGGCAGCCAGGTTCCTGACCGCGATGCCCAGTTCCAGCACATCAACACCAAGGTCGAGCAGTTTCTGGCTGAGGGCTTGCCGGTGGTGAGCGTGGACGCCAAGAAGAAGGAGCCGATCGGTGACTTCGCCCGGGCCGGCCGCACCTACCGGCCGAAGGGGAACCCGATCACGGCCCCAGATCACGACTTCACCTTCGCTGATACCCCGGTCGCGATCCCCTATGGCGTCTATGACCTGGGCCAAGACGTCGGCTGGGTGAATGTGGGCACCGACCGCAACACCGCGGCGTTCGCGGTGGAGTCGATCCGCCGCTGGTGGAACCAGCAAGGCCGAGATGGCTACCCGGACGCGACTCGGCTTTTGATCACCGCCGATTCCGGAGGGGCGAACTCTGCTGACTCCCACCTGTTCAAGAACGACCTGGCCGACTTCGCCGACGAATGCGGGCTGGCCGTCACCGTGCTGCACTTTCCGCCCGGGACATCGAAGTGGAACAAGGTCGAGCACCGCTTGTTCTCCCGCATCACCCACAGCCTGCGCGGACGGCCCCTGACCAGCTATGAGGTGCTGCTGCAGAGCATCTCGGCAACCCGCACCAGTACCGGCCTGACCGTCAGCGCCGTCCTGGACGAGGGCGACTACCCCACCGGCCGCACCCTCACCAAGGAGCAGCGCCAGGTACTCCTGCAGCGCGTTCAGCGTGACGACTTCCACGGCGAGTGGAACTACACGATCGCGCCCTACGATCCCAGCACGGCGCCACCAGCCGAGCCGCAACAGGCGAAGGCGCCCCCGATCCCGGCTGAGGGCACTTACCTGCTCACCCACCCCGCTCTGACCGGCATGTCCCGCGACCAGTTCGACCGGCTCGTGACCGAACTCGAGCCCTGGCGCCAGACCCTGGCCGAGGCCGAACGTGAGAAACGCAAGGGCATCAACCGGCGCGGATACAACCCCGGGTTCGGGTTCCTCGACCACCAGCACCGCGTCCTGGCCGCGGTGCTAAGCCACCGCAACACCGTCACGCTCACCCTGGCCGCCCGGCTACTCGGCCGAGACCGCAACACCCTCAGCTACCACGCCCACCGGACCAGGCCCCTGCTGGGCTTCGCCTCCCCCGACCTGGCCGCAATCCTCGCCCAGCCCCGCCGCCGGACCCGCCCGCCCCGCTCGATCGAGGCCCTCCAAAACGAGATCACCGCCTACGAAACCAACATCAACTCGGGCAGTAGTTAATTGACGGGTCCTCACCAGTTCGTCTCGCCCGCGAAATACTTGGCCGCCCGGCGCAGGATGTCGCGCTCTGTCTCCAGCTCCCGGATCCGGACCTTGAGCTGCTTGTTCTCCTCTCCCAGCACGTCGTCGGACGATAACGGACCACTCGCCGCTCTCTTGGCCGGGCCCTTTTTCTTCGCCCCGGCGATGCCGGCCGCACGAGCCTCCTTCACCCATAGGCGCAGGGTCTCGCGGTTGATGCCCAGGTCCCGGGCCACCGACGCGTACGTCCGCGCCGGGTCAGACAGGTACAACGCGACGGCGTCCGCCTTGAACTCCGGCGGATACGACTTCATCGCCACGTGGAACTTCCTTGTCTCCGGATCTTCATCATCCGGCACTCAAGGTGTCCACACATCGGGGTGAGGGCCCCACCCTCCGCGGCTGCCGTCGGGGCGGTCGCCGGTCGAGCCTGGCCTTGGCCCATCGACGTCAGCCGCTACAACCGCCGGGCCGAGCTGACCGCGTAAGAGTTACAAGCACTGCGGGAACTGGACTGGCAGGTCCGACGGCGCCGTGGCTACGATCCTGACCTGCCGCAGTGGCGCGTTATCGGCAGGCTCCTACGGCCGTTGGACGACGCCCGGTCGGTCATGGGCTGGTGCCCGGACACCCCGGCGCACCGCCGGGCGGTCACCGACGCGATCGGCCTGGTCCTGCGCCGGTGCCTGGATGAGGAGACCTCCTTTTGGGCCTGGTCGGCCGAGACCTGGTTCGAGCTGATCGCGCCCGGTCACATCGAGTTCGAGGCCGCCTGGCCTGGCTGGATCGACGGGACGATCCGTCCCTACGTGGCAGCGTTCGCCTATCTCCTCGGTGACTTCACCGACTTCCACCGGATCGGCAACTTCAACCGCCGTTCCCTGGCCTGGAGGATCTTCGGCAAGAACGTCGTCGAGGACTCCGTCGACCAGGTCGCAGGCACCTTGCAGGGGTGGGGCTACCATCCCACCGCAGGAGCGGTCGGCCAGTTCCGCACGGTCTTGATCCAGGCGATGCTGGTCAATCGGAGTCCGCTCCTGCAGGACATGACCAGTGAAGCCCTGGAGCGGATCCGCGAAGACCCGGGCCTTGAGCGACAACGGAACGGCCAGTGGCGTTAGCGAGCGGACTCGGGCGGAGTTGCCGCCATCCACCGTTCCAATGTCGGTGAACGGCGGACCGACAGGGATCTTGTAACGGTTTGATCACTGTGCGTTGGTTACCGGTGGGTCGGTCCTATTTTGCGGCGTATGCCGGTGGAGTTCTTGACTGATGTTGAAGCGGCGAGCTACGGCCGGTACGCCGGACCGCCATCGCGGACGGATCTGGATCGAGTGTTTCTCCTCGATGAGGACGACCTGGCGCTGATCGGGCTCCGCCGGGGCGAGCACATGAAACTCGGCTTCGCCCTCCAGCTGGTGACGATCCGGTGGCTCGGGACGTTTTTAGAAGATCCCCTCGATGTGCCGGTCGAGGTGCTGGACTTCGTGGCCGAACAGCTCGGCATCGCTGATCCGTCGCAGGTGAAGAGGTACACCGAGCGGATCAAGACGCGGTTCGATCATCAGTGGGAGATCCGCCGGGTGCGGGGGTGGAAGGAGTTCGCCAAGGTCGAGGCGGAGTTCGGTGAATGGGTGGCGGCCCGTTCCTGGACGTCGGGAGACGGGCCGAAGGCGATTTTCACCGATGGGGTGGGGTGGCTGCGCGAGCGCAAGGTGCTGCTGCCCGGGGTGACGACGTTGGTGCGGCTGGTGGCGAGGGTCCGTGACGACACGACGCACCGGTTGTGGGGCGTGCTGGAGGGCTTGCTGTCGACGGGCCAGCGGTATGTGCTGGATCAGCTGCTGGAGGTGGCGCCAGGGTCGCGGGTCTCTGACCTGGAACGTTGGCGTAAGGGGCCGCCGCCGCGTGGTAGCGGGCCGACGCTCATCAAGGCGCTCGAACAGGTCGCGGAGATCACCGGGCTGGGCCTGGCCGCGCTGGGCGCGGAGGGGCAGGTGCCGCCGCGCCGGTTGGGTGAGCTGGCCAAGTACGGGATGAGTGCGGACGCCTCGCTGATCCGCCGCCACGGCGATGGCCGCCGGCTGGCGACGCTGCTGGCCACGGTCCGGCTTTTGGAGGCCAAGTCGGTCGATGACACGCTGGAGCTGCTGGATCTGCTGATGGCCACCGAGCTGCTGAACAAGGCGCACACGGCGGCCGACAAGGACAAGGTCCGCAAGCATCCGAAGCTCGCCAGGGCCTCGGCCCGGCTCGCGGTGGCGGTGGAGGCGTTGTTCGAGGCCGAGGGGTGGGGCGGCCCGGATGAGGAGCCGCGGGTGTCGGAGGTGTGGGAGGCGATCGAGGCGGTCATCTCCCGCGCGGAGTTGCGGGCCGCGTTGGTGCTGGTCAATGAGAACGTGCCGCCGGCCGATGCCGTCGATCCCGACGACTGGCGCTCTGAGCTGGTCGGCCGGTACACCACGGTGTCGGGGTTCCTCAAGCTTTTGCCCGTGGTGATCGCGTTCGGTGCGAACGCCGAGGGAGCCCCGATCCTGGCGGCGATGCGCAGGCTGCCGGAGGTGCTGGCCTACCGCAGTCGCCTGGCGGCGCCGCTGATCCCGGCCAAGGTGATCGAACCCGCGGTGGTGAACGGTCCCTGGAAGCGCCTGGTGTTCGGCCACCCCGCGCACCAGGGGGGCGCGGTGAACCGGCACGCCTACACCTTCTGCGTGCTGGAGCAGTTCTATCGTCATCTCAAGCGCCGTGAGATCTACGCCGAGGCCTCCACCAAGTGGCGTAACCCCCAGGCCCAGCTCTTGGAAGGCGAGAAGTGGCAGACGATCCGGGGTGAGGTGCTGACCACGCTCGGCCTGCCGGAGGACCCGGACGCCTTGCTGGCCGAACACGCCCGCACCCTGGACTTTGCTTACACCGAGGTCGGCGGGCGCCTGGCGACCAACACCGAGGTCCGCATCGATGAGGTCGGGAAGATCCATCTGACCGGGGTGAAGGCGGTGGAGGAGCCGCCGTCGCTGGTCGACCTGCGCAACCGCACGACGGCGATGCTGCCGCGCGTCGACCTACCCGAGGTGATCTTGGAGGTGATGTCGTGGGAACCGTCGCTGGCACAGGCGTTCACCGCCGCCTCCGGCGGCCGGTCTCGGCTGAGCGATCTGCCGACCTCGATCGCCGCTTGCTTGGCCGCGCACTCGATGAACGTGGGGTATCGGCCATCGCCAAGAAAGGCGTGCCCGCCCTGGAGCGCTCACGGTTGTCGAACGTGTTCCAGAACTGTTTTCGGCCCGAGACCCTGAGCGTGGCGAACGTGCCGCTGGTCGCCCGCCAGGGCGGGCTGAGTCTGGCCCAGGCGTGGGGCGGCGGCTTGGTCGCCGCGGTCGACGGGATGCGGTTCGTCGTCCCGGTCCCGGCCGCGTTCGCCCGCCCCAACCGCAAGTTCTTCGGTTCCAAACGCGGTATGACCTGGTTGAATGCCATGAACGATCGTGGAATGGGGCGGGGTGCGAAGGTCGTGTCGGGAACGGTTCGCGACTCCCTGCACATGGTCGACGTCATCTTCGGGCTGGACGGCGGGGAACTGCCCGAGATCGTCGTTTCCGACACCGGATCGTACAGCGACCTGGTCTTCGGGCTGTTGGAACTGCTGGGGATCTCCTACCGGCCGGCGCTGGCGGACCTGCCCGATCAGAAGGGCTGGCGGATCAGTTCCGAAGCCGACTACGGCCCGCTCAACGCTCTGGCCCGGGGAAGGATCGACCTGCGGAAAGTCCGCCGGAACTGGGAGGACATCCTGCGGGTGGTCGCCTCGATCTACACCGGCACCGTGCGCGCCTACGACGTGGTCACCATGCTCCAGCGCGACGGGCACCCCACCGCGCTCGGCGAGGCGATCGCCGCCTACGGCCGGATCTTCAAGAGTCTTCACATTCTCGCCTACATCGACGTGGATGAGACCTACCGCCGCGACATCAAGCACGTTCGCAACCTGCAGGAAGGCCGCCACGCTCTGGCCCGCAAGATCTGCCACGGCAAGAAGGGCGAGCTGTACCACCGCTATGAGCGCGGTCTGGAAAACCAACTCGGCGTTCTCGGGCTTGTCCTCAATTGCGTCGTGTTGTGGACCACGGTCTACCTGGATGCCGCGGTTCGCCAACTGCGCGCGCAGGGCTATCCGGTCCAGGAGGAGGACATGGCCCGGCTGTCGCCGTTCGTCAACCGGCACCTGGGCGTGCACGGCGCCTACAGCTTCGTGCTGCCCGATCTGGCGCCCGGCGCGATCCGCGAGCTGCGCGACCCTGATGCTCCCGATGACGATGAAGACGAGGTCTGAAACCCCGGCGAGCCCCGTGGGCTTAGCCGGGGGCATGGGTGACGATTGATCGGTTGCCTGGGGTCCAGGCCGGCGTCACGGCGCCGAAGTGATCAATTCACCAGCCGGGCTTGGGTCCAGGCGAGCGCGGCCCGCGCAGCGTGCGCCTGGTAGGGGTGCCGGTAAGAACGCTGTCATGAGCCCCAAACGGGTGGTGCAGGTGCGGCTGGCGCCCAGCCTGATCTATGCCTCTGAGATGGCGGACTGGGGTGTGACCAGTCTCGGTCGGCCCGCTGTCGAGCAACTGCGCCTCGAATTAGATATACCTGACCCTTGACACACGAAATACGTGTCGTGAATACTGGAGCGTAGTTCGAGGGGGAGTACCCGACTAGTCACCGCACCGCCGTCAGTACGGGCCCGGCCCATCCAGGCCCCGGTGGTGCAGCCGCCCGGCTTCTGTCCGTGGGTGGCCCGGGGAGACCGTCGACCACGAAGAGTGCCGCCGCGCGACGCGCGAGGCGGCCTGGTCGAGGAGGTCTTCTCCGTTGTCTGTTGCCTGGTGGGCCTGGGCCGCGGTGCTGCTTGCGGTGGCCGTGATGCTCGCGATCGATCTGTTCCTGCACCGCGACAACCACGTCGTCGGCTTTCGTGAGGCGGCCATCTGGTCGGGCGTGTGGATCGCCGCCGGCCTGGCCTTCGGCGCCATCTTGTGGGCGTGGCAGGGCGGGCAGGTAGCCGGTACCTACTTCGCCGGCTACCTGATCGAAAAGGCGTTGTCGGTCGACAACGTGTTTGTCTTCGCGCTGATCTTCACCACCTTCGCAGTCCCCGCCGCACTCCAGCACAAGGTGCTGTTCTGGGGCGTCATCGGCGCGCTGGCCTTCCGGCTGGTGTTCATCTTCGTCGGCGCCGAACTGCTGGAGACGTTCTTCTGGACGGCGTACCTGTTCGGCGCGTTCCTCATCTACACCGGCTACAAGATGGCCTTCCGGCACGACCAGCAACCCCCGCCGGACCGCAACCCGGTGGTACGGCTGGTGCGCCGCGTCGTACCGACCGACCCCCGTTACCACGGCGCCCGCTTCTTCGCCCGCATCGATGGCAAGCGGGTGGCCACCCTGCTGTTCGTGGTGCTCATCGCCATCGAGGCGACCGACCTGATCTTCGCCATCGACTCGGTCGCCGTGATCCTGGCGATCACCACCAGCACCTTCATCGTCTGGACCGCCAACGCCTTTGCCATCCTCGGGCTGCGCAGCCTGTACTTCTGCCTGGCCGGGCTGCTGCGCCGGTTCGTGCACCTGCACTACGGCCTGGCCCTGCTGCTGGCCTTCGCCGGCATCAAGCTGATCGCCTCGGAGACCCCGATCGGGAAACTGCCCATCCCGGTCACGCTCGGGGTCATCGTCGTCACCATCGGCGTCTCCATCGTCTGGAGCCTGCTGGCCACCCGCGCCACCGCCGGAAACGCCACCGCCGGAAACGGCGGCGAAACCGAGGTTGAAGGCGGCGGCGCTGCCGCCACACACCCGCCTGCAGCCTCCGGCACGCACGCGCCGCAAGCCGATGCGGACAGTGCAGCGGCCGCCGACCGCGCCACCGTCGTCAACGACCCGTCCTGAACGCCGGCCCACGAAACACCCCCGGACCGAGCGCCCCGGGGGCAGGAAGGAACGCACCACGATGCGCCATCCACCCGCCATCACCCAGCCGACCACCCAGCGGACCGCCCAGCCCGCCGGCCCCAGTGCCCCTGCCAGCGTGTACTGCCATCAGGTCACCGGCCGCCTCCCGGGCACCGGACCGGTCCTGGCCGTTCTCACCGGCGGCCCCGCCGACCTGGCCGTGGCCCACACCGCCGCCACCTGGGCGACAGGCACCCGCAGCCTGGTCATCGCGGCCACCGTGGTCACCGGCACCGGCTTCAGCCTCAACCCGCTACTGCACCAGGTCCGGGCACGCCGCCAGGACGCCGACAGCCTGGCTGTCATCGACCGCCTCACCCCGATCCTGACCGCGGCCGGGGTGGCCTGGCTACGCGCCATCGTGGCCGTGCCCACCCGCGCCGGCCCGGCCCCGGCGATGACCCCGGCCCTGCCGCTGGCCGCGATCCGACGCCTGGTCGACCGCTTCGCCGCCGTCGCCGTCGTCACCGCCACGCCGCTGCACGACCCGGCCGGCCGCCTGGCACCACTCCCCCCGCAGGCGGCCAACGCGGCGATCACAGCAGCGGGCACAGCGGCGCTCGGTACGCACGTGCCGCAACCCTCAGCCACCACCGACAGCCCAGACCACGAGGAAGAGGCATGACCATGACCACCACCACCGGCATCGGCATGATCCCCGCCCCAGCCCAGATCACCGCCCTGCAACAGGTCCGCGAGTACCCCGCGGTGTCGCTGCTGCTGAGCACCAACCCCGCGGCCGAGCTCACCCGCGCCGACGCGCTGCGCCTGGAAGGGCTGGCCGCCGAGGCGGTGCAGCGGCTGCGCAGCGAGCTGCAGCCCGCCGTGGCCGACCCGGTGATCGGCCGCCTACACCGGCTGATCGACCAGGCCCGGCACGGCCCCACCGGCCTTGGCCTGGCCGTGTACGCCAGCGCCGGCACCGGGGCGCTGATCCGGCTGCCGATCGGCGTACGCGACCGCACCGTCGTCGACCCGACCTTCGCCACCCGCGATCTGATCCGCGCACTGCACCGCACCCCACGCCACCTGGTGCTGACCCTCAACACCGGGCACGCCCGGCTGCTGGAGGCCGCCGCCGACACCCTGCTACCCGCCCTCACCTCGGCCTTCCCGATGTCAGCCGACCCCCGCGCCGCCAGCCGTAGCCGCGGCCGCGCCGACCGGCCCACCCGCGAAACTCTCACCTCGGACTTCTACCGCCAGGTCGACGCCGCCCTCGGCGTCTACCTGCGGCTGCACCCAGCGCCGCTGGTGCTCGTCGGCGACGAACGCGCCGCCGCCGCCTTCAAGCGGCTGTCGGTCAACTGCCAGCGACTGGCAGGCACCGTCACCGGCAACCTCACCGCCACCCCGACCGCCAAGCTGACTACCCGCATCCGCACGGTGCTGGACGGCTACCTGCACCGCCGCCAAGACGAGGCGCTGGCCCTGCTGCAGCAGCGCACAGCGGCCGGCCGCGTCACCTCCGGCATGCCGGCCGCCTGGCAGGCCGCCCGCACCCGCAGGCCGGAGATGCTCGTGGTGGACGACTCGCTGTACTATCCCGCCCGGCTGTCCGACGACGGCGACACCCTCACCCCGGCCACCGACATCGACCACCCCGACGTCATCGACGACGCCGTCGACGAACTCATCGAACTCGTCTTGGCCCGTGGCGGCTGGATCGCCTTCACCACCCCCGGCGTCCTGGTCGACCATCAAGGCGTCGCCCTGGTCACCCGCCGCTGACGCGACGCTGACTCGCCCCACCGATGCCCTGCATTGGCACGGCCCATCGGGGGTGTCCATGTCGTGTTTCCCATTTCGCGATAGGAGGAGCATGCTTTTACGATGACCACTGTGGTATCCGACTGGACATTCCTGACCAACCACGCCCACGTCCTGGTGTGCATCGCCCGCGACCCCGGCATCCGCGTCCGCGAGATCGCCGTCGACGTCGGCATCACCGAACGCGCCGCGCAACGCATCGTGGCCGACCTGGTCGCCGCCGGATACCTCACCGCCACCCGCGAAGGGCGGCGCAACCGCTACCAGCTCAACCCGTCCCTGCCCCTGCGCCACCCCTTGGAACGCGACCACCAGATCGGGGAGATCCTCACGGTCTTCCGCGTCGCCGACGCGCCCGCGCCCAGCGCCAGGCCCGAACCGCTGGACCTACCTACGGCCGATACACGCCGGTAGGCCGCCGAGCAGGCCGGCCAGGGGTGCCGGACCAAGGAGCACGCAGTGGCGCGCAGCGGCATCGGAGGCGGTGGCCCTCGTCCACCCGCAGCACACAGGCGAGGGCCCGCCCCACGAATCGCGGCCGCCAGCCTCCTCCGGCCTGGTGACCGCCCCACCACCCTGATAACACATAACGTGACGGCGCAATCGCTGCACGCGATTTGACGGGGAGTCGAGCGCCTCGTCGATCGGGCAGCGGACCTCGGCGCTGTGACATAGAATTTGCATTACCTGTCACACTGACCTCGCGAGCCGAACAGACGCCCAGCTCGCCGGAGACCGAGCCAGCCCCGACTCGGCAACGTTATGTGTCACATCAGCGCAGGAAGCCTCTCGTGACGGTTGTGCCGTTGCCCGCCCCGCCCGCCGAGACCCTCGGCGGCGAGAGCGTCGCGGCCGCCATTGACCGCTACCTCGACTCCGTCCAGACCGCCACGACCCGAGCCAGCTACGCCGAGACCCTCGCCCGGCTCACCGCACTCGCCGGGGATCGACCCGCCGGCGCGCTCGCGCCCGACGACTACGCCGCGGTGATGGAGCGGTGGGCCGGCGCCGCGGCCGCGACCTGGAACCGGCACCTGTCCGCGCTCACCTCCTTCACGACCTGGGCCGGACGTCAGGAGATCCTCACCACCAATCCCGCTCGCCGCCTGGAGCGCCGCAAGAGCGCCCGGCGCGGCGACCGCTCGATCCCGCGCGCCCGCCTGGACAAGCTGTTCACCGACGACCGGCACCGCCTGCGCGAGCGAGTGCTGTGGCGGATGCTGTATGAGACCGCCGCCCGCGCCGAAGAACTCCTGTCCCTCAACATCGAGGACCTGGACCTGGAGTTCCGGCGCGGCCGTGTCCGCTCCAAGGGCGGCGCGATCGAGTACGTCCACTGGGCCACCGGCATCGCCCGTCTCCTGCCCCGACTGCTGCGCGGCCGCACCCGCGGCCCGGTCTTCCTCGCCGACCGACGCGCCCCCACCTCCGGGCCACGCACCCCGGCAGCCGCCGACATCTGCCCCAAGACCGGACGCGGCCGATTGTCCTACCCGCGCGCCGAGCACCTCTTCAAGATGGCGACCGCCGCCCTCGATCCGCACAAGAACGGCTGGACGCTCCACCAACTACGACACAGCGCACTCCAGCATCTGGCCGCCGACGGCCGCACCGCTCCCGAGCTCCAAGCCAAATCCCGCCATCAGCACCTCGCCAGCCTCGGCCGTTACGTCCACCTCGGCGAACAGACCTCCGCCCAGGTCACCGCCGACACCGACCCCGCCGCACGCCGCAAACTCCGCTGACCCGCATCGGAACGGTGGATGGCGGCAACTCCACCCGAGTCCACTCGCTAACGCCACTGGCCGTTCCGTTGTCGCTCAAGGCCCGGTGCTCGCGGTCTCCACGATCACCTCCCGGCAGCCGGCGGCAGCGAGCGCGTCCAGCTGCATCTGATGATCTTGCGCACGTCCGGAGACGCGGGCGTACCCGAGCCGGACGGTGTTGGTGTAGGCCGCGGGCGTCTGCGGTACGGGCTACATCATGGAACCGTCCCGAAACACAATGTTCAGGCCAGGGTTTCAGGACGGCTTTCGGGACACCCTGACCTGGACCTCTCGACCGCGATCGCGACCGTCCCGTATTCGAGCGTTTTCGGGACTACCATGCTCGGCATGTCTGGTCGCGCGCTGAGCTTCGGAGCGATGGCGGAAGCCTACGAACGGTTCCGGCCGGGGTATCCCGTGGAGCTCTTCGACATGGTGATGGCCTACGCTGCCCGGCCGGTCAGGACCGCCCTGGAGATCGGCGCTGGGACAGGCAAGGCCACCCGCCTGTTCGCTGAACGAGGGATCGCTGTAACGGCGACCGAGCCCGATGAGGCCATGCTCACCGAGCTGCGCAGACACGTGCCGGCGAACGTCAGGACCGTGCAAGCCGCGTTCGAGGACCTGCGGCCGGGAAAGAGGTACGGCTTGGTCTACGCGGCTGCGGCGTTGCACTGGACGAACCCGGAGGGTCGGTGGTCACGGGCGGCTTCGCTGGTCGAGCCAGGCGGCGTGTTCGCCTCATTCGGCGGCCCGATCGAACTGGCCGACCCGGCTGTGGAACAGGCGGTCTGCACGGTGCGATCACCGTTCCTGGCAAGTGATGGCGTTCCCTCTCCGGACGGGACGCCTCCGGAGGCGGAGATGCAGTGGCCAGGCACGGAGCTTCAACGGTCCGAGTGGTTCACCGATGTCCAGCAGGCCGTGATCGAACGCCGCTTGACGCTGACTGCTCACGACTACATCGGTCATCTCTCGACCGTCTCAGCTTATCTCGTCTTGCCAGACGCGGAGCGCGAGCAGGTGTTCAGCCAGATCATCAAGGTTCTGCCGGAAACGGTCGAGATCATCGCCGACATCACCGTTCATTTCGCGCGTCAGCACGACGAGCCTTAACGGTCTGGCCACGCGCCTAATCTCCTGACCCGGCGCCTGGTCTCGTTCTACTTTGCGGCTCGCCGTAGCTTTAGTCTCCAATCTCCCCCTGGTGGAGGAGGCCGTTCGGGCCTGAAAATCGGGGTGGTTGCTCGCTGACGTCGTATCTCCTTGGTCGTTCAGGCCGTGCTTTAGTCGGACGCCGGGAGCCGCGCCTGTGGGCCTTTCACTGTTGCTTCGAGCACGCGGATCAGATTCGTTACCGTCCCCTTGCGGCTCCCGCGGGTAACCACCCTCACGCTGTCCCCGGCGGTAAGGAGGCCCGATGCTCGCCCAGACCCACGACACCGAAGAGATCATCGAAAGGGTCGCCGCTCTCGACGTCGGCAAGGCCACCCTGGTGTGTTGCGCCCGCGTCCCCGACGACAAGAAAGCCGGCAGACGGCTGCAGGAGGTGCAGACTTACACCACGATGACGCGGTCGCTGCTGTCGATGAGCGATTGGCTGCGCTGCCTGGGCGTCACCCGAGTGGTGATGGAAGCCACTTCCGATTACTGGAAACCGGTGTTCTACCTGCTGGAGGCCGCCGGGTTCGAGGTGTGGCTGGTCAACGCCCGTGACGTCAAGCACCTGCCCGGCCGCCCGAAGACCGACAAGCTGGACGCGGTCTGGCTGGCCAAGGTCGCCGAACGTCAGATGCTGCGGCCCAGCTTCGTACCGCCCCCGGAGATCCGGCTACTACGGGATCTGACCCGCTACCGGGTGGACCTGGTCCAAGCCCGCACCGCCGAGAAGCAGCGGGTGGAGAAGCTGCTGGAGGACGCGCAGATCAAGCTGAGCGTGGTGGCCTCCGATATCTCCGGTGTCTCCGGCCGCGCGATGATGGCCGCCCTCATCCGCGGGGAGCGTAGTCCCAAGACGCTGGCGCAGCTGGCGCGCTCCAGCCTGCGCGGCAAGATTCCCGCGTTGGAGGAGGCCTTCACCGGCCGTTTCTCCGATCACCACGCGTTCCTGCTGGCCACGATGCTGGCCCGAGTCGATGGCATCAACTCCGACATCGCCACCCTGGATCAGAAGATCACCCAGCAGATCTCGCCGTTCACTGCTGCTGTCGAGCGTCTGGATGAGGTTCCAGGGATCGGCCTGACCGCCGCGCACGCGATCATCGCCGAGATCGGCTTGGACATGAGTCGGTTTCCCACCGCCGCGCACCTGACCTCCTGGGCGAAGTTCGCGCCGGGAGTCAAGGAGTCGGCCGGCAAGCGTAAGGGGAAGAACGCCACCGGGCACGGCAACCGCTATCTGGCCCGCACTCTGGGCGAAGCCGCGGTCGTGGTCGGCCGGACCGACACCTTCCTGGGCGAGCGCTACCGGCGGATCGTCCGGCGTAAGGGCAAGAAGCGGGCCATCGTCGCGGTCGGCCGCTCCATCCTGGTCATCATCTGGCACCTGCTATCCGACCCCGATACGCACTTCATCGATCTGGGCGCCGACTTCTACGCTCGGCGCATCAATCCCGACCGCAAGAAGCGCAACCACGTCCGCGAGCTCGAAGCCCTCGGCTACCGCGTCACTCTCGAACCTGCCGCCTGACCACTACCGTCTGCACGACCCCGCTCCGCATCACCCCATGAGGTTCGCTGCCGCGTGCCCAGGGAATGTCTGATCTTCGGATCAGGAGTTCTCACACGGACGCAGGAGGACTCTTGGCGGAATGAGCTCAATACGAAACAGTGAAGTCCTCCTCCTGATCGAAGCGGTTGCGGGACGCTACAGGCCGGCTTTGCCCATGGGGTTGTCCTTCCAGCGGTCGACGGCGCGGACGTAGCCGTGCACGGTGGGGGAGGTGGGCTTCCAGCGGCCCTGTTCGGCGATCTTGCCGGTGGGCACGTTCGCATCGGCCAGGGTGGTGGCGCCGCCGGCGCGCAGGCCATGTGCGCTGTAGCGTTCGGCGTCGGCCAGGCCGGCGCGCAGGGCGGCGTCCTTGACGATGGTGTTCAGTGTGACGCCCGATAGACGCAGGCCGCCGCGGCCGGCCCAGCCGGGGGTGCCGCCGATGCGGCCGAAGCGGTCGATGGGCCGCAGCAGCGCCCCGGTGGTGATGCCGCACTCGTGCAGCATGGCCAGCCAGGCCTGCACCGAGCGGACCGGGCAGGTGGCAAGGTGTGAGCCGTAGGGGACCGCGACGGTCTGCCCGGCGGCGTCCTGGTCGGTCTTGCTCATCGGGATGAACACCTCCAGTCCCTGGCGCGGGAAGGTGAGGTGTTCGCAGTCGATGGCGGCGAGCTCGCTGCGCCGGCCCATCAGGGCGAAGCCGAGCACCAGCGTGGCCCGGTCCCGGATCCCGGTGAGGGTGTCGTCGGGGGTGTGTTCGATGAGGCTGCGCAGGATGTCGATGGTGATCGGCGGGGCCTTGCGCATCGTGTTGCCCGGCTTGGTGCTCCAGTCGCGGCGGTAGGCGCGCAGCGCGTCGCGGGCGGCGGTGGTGTGCGGTCTGGGCAGGCCCGCCTTGCCGTGCGCGGACGATACGCAGGCCAGTGCCTGGTCGATGCTGGCCGGGGCCAGGCCGCGCCCGGCCAGCTCGGCGACGAAACTGGCCAGGGTGGCGCTGGTGGCCGGCAGCGGGGTGCGGCCGGTGGCGGCGCACCAGGACAGGTAGCCGGCCCAGATGCGGGCGTAGGCGCGGGTGGTGTTGGCCGCCGGGGCCGCCGCGATCAGCCGTGCCGCCTCCTCGGTCACCTGCTCGTCCGCTGAACGACGGTCGCCGGCGACCGGCACCCCGTCCAAAACGACAGCATCATCCATACGTGCCGCACTGTTGGTCGGAGCGCGCCGAGCGAGCACGAACCCGGACAGGCTCGGCTCATCGGGGGAGGCATCCACCCCAGCACCGTCATTGCCGTCAAGGCCCGGCGTCATGCCGTCATCGTCGTCTGTGCGCTCCAGGTGGGAGTCGTCACAAAAGTGTCAGTACAAAATCGTCACTTCGTGTCAATGCCCAGCTCAGAGGCCGTTTCAGTCTTCAAGGTAGATCGTTTAGGACAACGATCAAAAGCTTCGTCGATCTCCGTATGACATGCAGTGACGATTTCTACTGACATAAAGTGGCAAACCTGCAGGTCAAGACCTATGGACATCTGCTTTATCGCAGCGGTTCGTCGTCGGATGTCAGTAGACGCTATTCCGTGGGCCACGGTCACCGTCGCCGTGACGGCCGGAGACGGCAAGGTTAGCGGGGGAGAGGTAGGGACGTCGTCGATGCGGGCTGAGACGTCTCTGCGTGATATCGATTAGGCTGCTGAGCGCGAGCGAACCGTGCAGGATGACACGCAGGTAACCAGCGGGACGGGGTCGAGGCGCTGTACCGGTGTGTTCTGCCACGGTATGGGAAGTTGATCGCTGGAAGGGTGTTGTGTGTCCAGCGTCATATGTGTACGAGCCCCACCCACTACCGCAGCTGGGCGCTGATGAAGTTCTGTACCGGCGTGGTGTACCCCTCCCACCCGTCGTAGGAGAATCCTTCGTTCTGGGCGGCGAGGTCGATCTCGTGGAGCTCCTTTGCCAGGTGCGGGCCGTCACCCTGGAAGATTTCCTGCCGCATCCGAGGGTCACGCAGTAGCCGTTCGGCCGCGGGATTGGTGCGCTGGGTGTCGAACCGGGCGAAGTTTGGGTGGTAGCCGCCGCCCATGTCGATTCCCACAAGGCAGACCAGGAAGTCGAACTGGGTGAGGCCAGTCAGGATGCGCTCGTCCTCGGCTTCGACCTCCGGTCGCAGACAGCCGAGTCGGCGAACCATGTCGCGAGCAAGGCTGAGCAGGGATAGTCGGATCGCTTGAGTGCCTTGCCGAGTTTCCAACGATCCCGCCCGGGCTGCCATGGTGAGAGTGTGCCGGGTCCAGGTGCGGTAGCTGTTCCCGCCGATGGGTACCTGGTGGGCGGCGAGCGTCTTGACCGCTGGCCAGTTGCTCCCTCGTACGGCCAATGATCCCAGCCCGAGCACATGCTCGGTCATCATCAGCCAGAACGCGGCGATCTGCTGAGAGACGTAGCTGTGGCCGATACCCACCTGTTCAAGCGGAAGGTCATAGATCGAGGTCAAGGTTGCTGTCGTACGATCGAACCACTCTTGACGCTCGATGGTGAGGAAGGTCGCCGCCAGGCATGCCAGTCGCTCCACCAGCTGGGTGAGTTCGGTGGTGTCGCCCGCCCGCAGCAGTTGACGAGCGCGGGCAGGTGCGCTGTTCAGCAGCAGTCGCAGCGGAATGTCGTCTCTGGCCCGCAATAGTTCGATCGCCGCGGCGGTGAGGACTTCGGGTTCCAGAGCGAGGTTGAACTCGGCAGCCGGCCCGCGCGTGACCTGCTGGCCTGCGCTGCCGATTTTGAGTTCCTGCACCAGTCGCCGGTACTCAGCTGCGTGGTCACGTTCCCATCGGGTTTGTTCGATCTTTACGCGCTGGGCGATGACCTGTTCCAGGCCCCGCTGGCTCATGCGGCGGCTCTCGGTTCCGTCGCGGAAGAATACCTCGCCTTGGCGAAATACCGTCTTGGCGTCTTTACCGTGACCGTATTGGCCGTCTGCCTGGAAGAACGCGCAGCCTGCCGGGTTCGGCGCGATGTAGATGAGAACAACGTGTTGACCGTCGACCTGATGGGTCTGCGTCCGGATTTCCAGCGTGTCAGGCAACCACCTCAGCAGCATCGGCCGCAGCCGTGCCTCATCGAAGGGCACCTTGTGTGCCGACGTCATCGCGGCGGTGGGAGCGCCGTGCCCATCGACGCCGATAAACAAGAACCCGCCGCGCACCCCTCTTTGGCAGGGTCAGGTGAATCCTTGTAGTCCAGCGTGGGGTACTCCGCCTGCAGCGCCAATAGCTCAAGAAGCTTCTCCCGGTTCACCACCGGCTCGACCACGACGGGCTCGATCGTCCCTGGCTCGATCATCGGCTTAACGTAGCCGACCAAGGGTGCACATGGAGGCCGATACACCCGTAGCCGGTGTAAGCAGATGGCGGCTGTGAGCGGAGATGATCGTCGGGCCAGATGGTGCCCTTGGAAGAGATGTTGGTCGAGGGATCGCCGCGGTGGTGCGTGCGGGCTGCCACGTCATCGTTGGTCTGATCCCCTTCGGTGGGTGGCGTCGACAGCGTTGACAGGTCCCTCTTGGCAAGCTGCGTATTCTGTGGCGTTTCGCGAAAACCACCCCCTTGCTTTAAGTGTTTGTGTCGACTTTCCGAGTTTGATCTCGCGCTTCAGTCGTGAGAAGTGGGACGAAGAACTAATTCCCTGCATCAAGGCGAAAGTTCTGCAACCTCTTATTTGTACATAAGGACCGAAATGACGTTGAAAGGGAGGGTGGTGCGGCAAAATTTGTCGATAATATTCTATCGACAGCCTCGTTGGACGCTAAAGAGGAATGAAAATATTCTTTCTTGAGCTTTATGTGCATTCCAGAGTTATCTGCCCGTCTGCGGTTAAGATTATTTTGGACATGAAGTTTGTTTGTGCGGAAAGGGTATGACCTTGTTCGAACCCGAACAGAACGGTGGTTCCTCACCGTTTCCCGCGGAACCCTTGCGTGATCTGCGCCCCGTGGTTGTACGCCGTCTTCTGGAGCTCGAATCTCAGGGAAGTCTGACGGGTAAGCACGTTGAGCTGGTCGCCTCCTGTTGTGGGGTGACGGACCGTACGGTGTGGCGCTGGTTGGAAGCGGCTCGTGTGAGCTGCGGCGGTGAGCAGGCGGGACGAAGGCGGTTCGAGGTCACCAAGGAGGTCCGAAGCCTTCTGGCTTTCTGGAATGGTAATGCCGCAGCCGTGCGACGTGAGTTGGTTGAGATGGAACAGCAGGGCGGATCGCCGGCGCCGAGTATGTCCACACTCCACCGGGCGGTACGTCGTGATCTTTCTGCTGGGCATCGGGCCACTCTTCGTAAGGGGGAACGGGCCGCTCGTTCTTACAACGTCTTCTTGCGGCGTTCTAAAAAAGATAACGAGGAGCTCTATCGCAATGTTGTCTGGGAGGCCGACCACAAGGATTCGCACGTCGAGGTTGACATAGACGGTCGGTTGTACAAGGCATGGGTGACGTGGTTCATCGATGTGGCGACTGACGTGATCTGTGGCGTGGCCGTCACTGCCGGTACGCCGAGCAGGGACGCGGTTTTGGCGGCGCTGCGTAGCGCAATCTTGCGGACGGAGCCGTATTCGCCATTCGGTGGATTGCCCGGATTCATTCGAATTGATCGCGGGAACGACTTCCTGTCGAATGCCGTTCAGGCGGCACTGGGCAGGTTCGCGATAGCCGTGGGGGACTTGCCCGCCTACCACCCTTATCTCAAAGGGACCGTCGAGGCTATCAATGGTGCAGCCGAGGAGATGCTGTTTGTCTCCCTTCCCCGCTACACGCGTCGACCGAAGCTGATCAACAACAAGGTCATCGACCCCGACCAGCCGCCACTGACGTTTGAGGCCTTTGTTAACCAGTTGCTGGATTGGGTGCACAAGTGGAACAACGACCATGTTCTTTCAACAACCGGAAAGACTCCTGCCGAGGGGTGGTATGACGACCCCACTCCGCTGTCGGATGTGCCGGCGGAGGAGCTTCGGATGTTCACCATGGAGGACGACGGGCGAGCCCGGAAGATCACGACCAAGGGTGTGCAGTGGAAGAAGAAGTTCTATGTCGCTGACTGGATGACCGGTCATGCGGGTCTCAAAGTGCGGCTGCGCTGGATACCGCATCATGATCATGAGGTGGAGGTGTTCGAGGACCGGACTGGTCGTTACCTCGGATCGGCTTACCTGTCCGATCAAGCCACCAGTGACCAGATCGCCGCCATGCATCGGGCTCGAGCCAAGGTGACCCGGCAAGGGCGTACCGACTTGCGCGCGGCGGAGAAATTGCGCCGGATGCGCTTTGCTGCGGTCACGACCGCACATCCCCCGCAGATCCTAGGGACGGTCACAGCGCTTGAAGCCCAGGTCGAAAGAGAGCGCTTCGATGAGGTGGATCTTACCCGGCTAGCAATTTTCGACCCCCCGTCGCCTGCACCGCTGCCGCCAGGATGGGTGCTGCCGAAGCCTCCCAGCGCCGTGACGGAGCATCAACCAATCGAGGGAACCCAGGAATGATCAGGTCACGTTCCGCTCTTAGCCAGTTACGGTCGATTGCCTTGGTATCTGCGAGTACGCCATGATCATTCCACGGAGCGCGAGCTTTCTTGGAAAATCTAAGGACAACCACTACTTCACGCTGCCGGACGCGAGCATTGTGGCGACCGATTCATTACGTATCACTCGCGAGAATCTGGAGGAGGTGATCGCCGCCAAGGCGATGGTGTGCATTTATGACGATTCGGGCCTAGAAAAGATTTTGTCGGTGAACGCTTCGCCGCGAGGCATTACACCGCAGCAGTTCCATCGCATCCCGTTTCACGGCCGGCCGACTCCGCGTTATATCCGCAGTGTGCTGTTCGACGCTTTGGCTATTGCGGGAAGGCGCCCTTCTAGGCCGGCCGAATTCGATAGCTTGCTTATTGGGGCGCTGGCCGAAGAATTCCGCATGTTCATCTGCGATGAAAATCAGTGGCAGTCGCCCGAGTGTTTCGGATACTGGCGGCATTTGTGGAGTGACAAAAACACCGATATGGCGGTGGTCTTCGTCGGAGGCATCAACAAGTCGAGGGAGACCGGACATGATTAGGTTACGTTCAGCTGTTGGTCGACTGTGGCCGATCGCCCTCGTGCTTGCGGTTACATCATGATTATTGCTCAAAACACAAGTTCTCTCGGAAAAGTCGGGGACGACCAGTATCTCAGGCTGCCGGACGCGAACATTGTGGCGACCGATTCATTATGCATCACTCGGGAAAATCTGGAAGAAGTGATCGCGGCCAAGGCGATGATGTGCATTCACGGTGATGCAGGTCTGGGAAAAACTTTTTCGGTGAACGCCTCGTTGCGAGACATCGCGCCGCAGCAGTCCTACCGTATCCAGTTTCGCGCCCGGCCGACTCCGCGTTACATCCGCAGTATGCTGTTCGACGCTTTAGCTATCGTAGGAAAACCCCCTTCCAGGCCGGCCGAGTTCGATAGATTGCTTAAGGGAGTGCTGGCCGAGGAGTTCCGTATTTTCATCTGCGATGAAGCTCAATGGCAGTCGACCGAGTGCTTCGAATACTGGCGGCACCTGTGGGATGACAAACACACCGATATGGCGGTGGTGTTCGTCGGAGGCGGAGATTGTTACAGAGTATTGTCGCGGGAGCCGATGCTGGCATCTCGTATTTACATATGGCAGGAGTTTCGCCGTATGAGCCTCGATCAGGTCTACTCCGTGATCCCTGCGTTTCATCCCATTTGGGAGGATGCGGATCCTGTCGATATTGAGTTCGTTGATGACAAAGCGGCGCATGGCAACTTTCGTTCCTGGGCGAAGATCACTTTGCATACAGTGCGGGCGCTATCGCGAGCGGAGCAGCATCGTGTCGATCGTGATGTGCTGCTGCGAGTGTTTAGCAAGCTCGGCGGCCGCTCGTGAGCGCGTCACCGGCCGCCGGTGAAAGAGCCGATGGCTATCCACTGATGATCGTCTTAGATCCGGACGACGATGTTGACTCCATCACCCTCGCATGGGAGGCACATGATCCATCACGGGGATCGATCACCATTCACCCCACTCCTGGGGCCAACGGAGTGGTTGACGTGTGCATGGATGTGCTCACCGCGCTGGGAAAGCCGATCGACCAAGCCTCGTCCCTGGCGGGCCCCGGAGGTGTGGAGGAACGCCTCTCGCGTGTGGCTACCGCCTGGGTGGTCGCCGAGGGGGTCTGGCACATCATTGTGTTGCGCGCGCACCTGCTCACCCGGCAGCAGCGGACTCGCGTGATCCAGTTGGCCGATGATGCCGGCGCGATACTGACAGCTGTGTGGCATGCGGCGGCTGCGGACTGGCCGGAGGAGTTTCCGGGCAGTTGCCGCTTCAAGGTTGTGGGAAGTCTCCGCCAGGCCATCGTCGCGGCTAAGTACAACCGCAAACCGTGGCGGACTTCGACACCGATCCGGCGCGTGCTGCGCTGTACTTCCACCGGTCAGCAGCCAAGCCTGCACGCGGCGACCGACACCGAGGAGCAACCGCTACCAGGGCTGCCGACCAGCGACTTTCCCTATTTCCGCGCCGACGCCTATCGGCAGTTGCGCCTCAACTACCCCACTGACAAGAGCTCCGGCTGGTCAAGGCTCGATTTGTCAGCCTTCGAGCGAGTGGATGCCGTCTACAACTATGGGATGGACATGGCCTGCACCTGGATCCTCCAGCAGGACGATTTGGGAGACCAGGTCCCGACGGCAGCGCCCGCGCAACTTCCTCTCGACACCATAGAACTGCCGGGGCAGGGCCACCCGGAGCACTCTCCCTTAGACGATCGAGGGGTATTGCCTTTCGCGATAGCTCGTCGCATGCCCGGCACTGGGGCGACTCAGCTTGAGCCCTACCCTTATCGGGCTGGTAGTGTGCGTTCACTGCGGCTGTTCCTGGCAGATCTGGTCGCTGACTGCCCGACCCGTGAACACGCGATCGTCCGCATCCGCGGGGCGCAGGCAGGGTTTTTCCTGCATGGGCTGCTCCTTGCCGTGCCCCCGTTACTCGATCGCGCCACCGGGCGCGGACTCATCGCACGGTTGAACGTTGAGGACACCGATCGCATCCGCACCCGCGTCCTGCACCCGGTACACGCCGCCGCGTTGGCCACCGTCCTGTTCACCGGAGCCGATCCCGCCCAGCTCGCCGGGGTTTCCATTGCCACTCTCAGCGACGATGCGGCCACTTTGGAAGTCATGGAGAGCCCCATCGAGGGCTACCGTCTGGTCGATGAGCCGATCATCTACGGAGTGCCCATCTACGCGCGGCCGTTACTGGCTGCTGCCCGGCTGTTTTTGTCGCTGTGCGGGAGCGAGCCCACCGAGC
This sequence comes from Streptosporangium sp. NPDC049248, assembly GCF_040678965.1. Lineage (NCBI taxonomy): Bacteria > Bacillati > Actinomycetota > Actinomycetes > Streptosporangiales > Streptosporangiaceae > Streptosporangium > Streptosporangium sp. NPDC049248. Next base: position 15,028 of record NZ_JBFAQY010000038.1, on the reverse strand, counting down.
CGCTCCTTGCACAGGGAATCGGGCGCGGTAACCAGCAACTGATCGACACCGCCCGGTTGTGTGCTCTTACCGTACCGGCGCTGGTGGAGCGACGTCAGGGGATCCGGCCCTGGGACCTGCGGACCGACTGCTGGAGGGTGGGAAAATCACTGCACCGCCTCCAAGGCCCCATGGTGTCGCAGTGGAATACCTCTAGTGGCGTGTCACTGAACCTTGCTGGGCTATTTGATCTCGGCGGGTGAGCAGGCCAGCCTGGTCCCGGAGTAGTTCTGGGAGGTGGTCATGGCACGTAAACCCGAGGTGTTCGTCCGTGCGCTGACGATGGAGGAGGGACGGCGCCTGCAAAGGATCACCCGATCGGCCAAGGATCCGGTGAAGCTGCGGCGGGCGATCGTGGTGCTGATGTCCGCGCAAGGGCAGTCGGCTTCGGCGATCACGTCGTTGATGCAGGTCAGTGACGACTACGTGCGCCAGGTGGTGCACGCGTTCAACGAGCGGGGGTTCGAGGCGTTGGACCCAAAATGGAGCGGGGGTCGTCCACGCAGGATCAGTGAGTGGGTGCGCGAGCGCATCTGCCTGATCGCCCGGACGACCCCCGCCGAGTGGGGCCTCACCGGCTTTTCCACCTGGAGCCTGTCCAAGCTCGCCGCCCACCTGATCGAGTTGCGGCTGGTGACCTCGATCAGCCGCCAGCATCTGGCGCGGATCCTCAAGGCCGGCAAGGTGTCATGGCAGACCACCACGACGTGGAAGAGCAGCAACGACACCGACTTCGTCGCCAAGATGCAGCGCATCCTGGCCCTGTACGACGCCCCACCCACGGGTGGGCGGGTGGTGTGCGTGGATGAGTTCGGCCCCTTGAACCTGCAGCCCCGCAAGGGCAAGGCCTGGCGGCCGGGTAAGAACCCCCGCCGCCTGCGGGCCACCTACAACCGCTACAGCGGGGTCATGCACCTGCTCGGTGCCCTGGACCTGGCCACCGGGAAGATCCACTACCGGATCCGTAAACGCAAACGATGGCGTGAGTTCCTGTCGTTCATCAAGTCCCTGCGCGAGCGCTGGCCCGCAGGCACCCTCCACCTGATCGTGGACAACTACTCGCCGCACAAGCATCCCCAGGTCAAAGCCTGGGCCGCCGCCAACGAGGTCGAGCTGGTGTTCCTGCCGACCTACGCCTCCTGGCTGAACTGGATCGAGTCCGAATTCGCCGCACTGCGCTACTTCGCCCTCAACGGCACCGACCACCGCAGTCACCCCGAGCAGAACGCCGCCATCGCCGCCTACATCCGCTGGCACAACCGGCACGCCCGGCCCAAGGTCAGCTTCGCGGCCAGTTCCCCGATCCGCTCATGGACCAGTTATCCCACCAAGGTTGCGTAACACGCCACTAGCCAGCTGCAGGAGTGCCCCGATGCTTGATCTGGAGCTAATTCAGCAAAGAGTGACCGAGCTTCACCTGGGCGAGGTCGAATTCACCATGCGGGTGGGGGTGTCTTTAGAGGGCTTGCGCAATGCTCCCGCGCCGGCAACGATCAGCATCGAACTGGCCGTCCGTATCTGCGAGACGTTGGATATCGATCTCGCTGCACTGCTTGGCCAGCAACGACCGGCCACACCGCCCCTGCCAGATGACGATGACCTTCTTCTGGAGGCCGCCCTTGCTCGGCACGGCCGACTCTCCGTCGGCGAGCTGGCCACTGCGCTGGATTGGCCGCTTAAGCGGGTCGAGGAAGCTGCCCGGATGCTGATACTTCGACTGCTCGGTACGGCCTTGCATCTCGCACGAGTTGGCGATTACCTGCACTTAGAACCCCGCCCAGGCCAGCTTCCGCCAGAGGCAGACGCCACGTTGCAGTTGGTGAAGCAGGCCCAGATACCCCTAACGACCAGAGAAGCGCTCGTTCTTTCTCATATGCTCTATCTACGCTATGAGCGCTCAGGCGTGCGAACAGCACTGGATTGGGAGACCACCGAGGTCTTGATTCATCGCCGGATTGCCAAGCAAGCCCACGGAATGCTGGGAGCGCACCCAGATGTGCTATACGGCCTAGGCCTGATTACCGTACCGGATATTCCTAAATTTGAGAGTCAGTCTTCCCCATCAAATAAACAATCCGATCGGTGACGCGGGAAGCCGAGCCGTCGTTGAGGTCTGGGATCGGCCTGTCATTCCCACGCTGACTCAGCTCGTTGCTCGTTGGATGCCCGAAAGCGAAGACCGACGTCGTGATGATCATCGCTGATATGGCATCGATTCCTCGCCGCGAGGGGAAGGCAGACGAGCTGGCGGTCTATGCCACTGGCTCTGCGTGGTGAGGTCACGAGCGATACGGTTTGGGCGACCTGCGGCTCACCGGCGGCGGAGAGATTGAGTGCTGGCGTCGCTGGCGTCGCGCCACCTCGGCGGCCACCTGCTGGTACAGCCGGTAGGTGGGGCAGCGGTAGGGCGGCGGGGAAGGGAGGCCAGGCTGAGCAGTGACGGCGCTAGAGTGACCGGGCCGTGTCCGGATGGTCTTTTGCGAGTGGGAGGTGCTGATGCTGTGCTGGATGGCTTGTGCGCTCACCCGTTCGGCGTTGTCGATACCGGCGGCGCGAGCGATCCGCCGGACCAGCTGGTTGATGTAGGGAGGTTGCAGCGGTGCGCCGCTGCGGGTGGTGAACAGCAGCCCGGGCTTGTTGCGACGGGTCGCGCGGTAGGCATGCAGGACCTGCCCGGCGTAAGAGGGAAGAATTATCGCGTGGCTGCCGTCGGTGATCGACAGACGAAGGATCCAGTGTCCGTCGTTGCGAGTCAGGCGCTGGACTCTTATTTCGGTTAAAGAACTGACGGGAAAGCCGGTGGCGACCAGCGTGACCAAAATCGCCTGGACGCCGATGCTCTCGTGCATCGCAGCGTGGGCCAGAATGCCTACCAGCTGATCATCAGTGATGTGCGGGACGCTACTGGCCGGAGGTTTGGGCCGTGTCATTCCGTCGAACGGATTGGAGACGGTACATCCGGCACCGATCAAATGGTTATACCACGACGAGACCACTGTGATTCGTCCCCGGCGAGTACTAGCGCTCAACCCGGCGGCGCGCATCGCAGCGTCGAACAGATCGGCCTCAAGCGCCGATACTCGGTCGAATTCTGCGTAGCGGGCCCGTAGCCACCACAGCCACCAGCCGATCTCGTTGATGTAGCGATTTCTGTTGTCAGAGGAGAAGCCCTGATGGCTCGACAACCAAACGACGGTCACCATCCGCACCTGCTCTGGCATATAAATCCATTTTAGTGCCATTGCTAGCTCGTCAATGCCGTGTATGGGCGCCTGGGTGCCCTTGGGGGGCAGGATGATCGGAATTTCCCCCTGTGCCAGCAAGCGCAGATCCTCTTGACCGTGCTCGTCTAAGGGGATCGTGGAAAAAGGTCGCGTTTGCCGCTGATTGGAATTTTCTCCGACCTTCACCATGGTGACCTCCTACGGGTCCTATATCGCCCAGCTCAAATATGACTGAACGTACCGCCTGCCATATCAGTCTGATGAGTTTTCGACTGCATCCACCCTGACTATCTTGCTATCTGGAAAAACTCATAAGGAGTACCTTCGCCGCCACCTGAATTGATTCCCTATCGCGGCACTCCCGCGATCATGGAGACTTCTCTGCGTAACGCCATCCCTGTAAAGTCATTCGCCGTGAAACCTGATTAAATTTGGAGCATCAGAGGACTAACGGTCTGGGAAACTTCACTCTCGTCCGGCAGTGGGATGGTTTTCCATGTGGGCGGTACACAGATGCTGAGCGCCGAGGTGGACCTCGACGAAATGGTTATCGCTGGGTATGTAGTGAACCTCCACCTTGTAACCGTGATAGCGATGCAGTTCGGATGCGAGGTAGGTGAAACCCCGAAAAAGGATCCGATTTTCAAAGACCCGGCGTTCACCGCCGGCCGCCAACGAGGGCCCTATCCGCTTGGCACCGGTGCGATGCACATCGTCTTGGTTGTTCAGCCACCGCCATAGAGTGCGCTCGCTGAGCCCCAAACTACTGGCCGCCAGCCTTACATGTTCAGCCGTTAGATAGCCGGCCTCCCGCAACTGGCGTAGCCGTTTCACGACTATTTCACGTTGCTCATGATCGATGTTGGCCATGGGTTGACCTCCTACCAAGCGGCGCCCGACGCGACACACTGAACGCAGGGTCTGGGTCATGCCCAGCGCAGTGGTGCAGAGCCGATCTCCACATGATCCTGTTTTTGCAGGTTAAGCGGTGAGTGCCTGGGCGAGTGGGTTCTGCTGCGGTGTGTCGCCGCAAATCACCTGCAGCCGGATTTTGACCAGCATGTCCGGGCCCATGTAGCGGCGGGCCTCGATCCATTCACGGGTCTACCCGGCCACAACCGCACCGACGCCTGCTCCCGCAGTCGGGGCAGGCCAGGCGGCGGATCCTGATGAGGGAGCGCGGTTATGCAGGAAAGTCCCGCGACGGCTATCTCATCCGTCTGCGGGCTGGGCTGTGTTGCTATATGGGGAATATGGATAGGGGCGTCGAGATTCTTGCCCTGCGCGAACCATTGGCATGCACCTCAGCCCGGTGCGACGATCGTGTGCCGCTCCAGATGGCTGAGTACGGTGTAGTGGGTTTCCCACCCGTCGGGGAATTTGACGGGGACGTTGAGATGCACAGGGGCGATGGCGGGGTGGGCGTCGAGGAGATGGGTGATGCCGGCGCGGGCGACGATGATGCAGGCGTGCCGGTGACGTGAGGTGAGCACGCAGAGCCGGCCCGCTTCTAGCTGGAAGGCGGTTGCGTCGCGTCGGCCGGACAGCGGATGCACGGCGATGACCACCTCGAATTCCCTGCCTTGCAGCCGGTTGGCGTTGTCGACGACGACCTGATCGGCGCCGGGGACGTTGGTACGGGGCAGCAGCCACTTGATCTGCTCGGCTTGGTCGCGGTGATCGATCTGCTCAGTCGCCGCTGGACCTTGTAGGTCCTGTACCTGTTACGCCAAGGCGAGGCCTGCTTCAGCGAGCTGGCCCGAGCAGTGCTGGGCCTTTCTGTCCGGGTGCTGACCGAGCGGCTGCGCGAACTCGCCAACCAGGGGCTGATGCGACGCATCGTGGAGGACGGGCCGCCCACCCGGATCACCTATTGCTTGATCGGGCAGGGGGCCGCCCTGCGCGCCGCTTTTGATCACATCGATGCCTGGGCGGCCACGCACCTCCCTGCCCGCGCCTCCCGAGTCGACCGCACCTCACCGGTCCCGGTCCCCACTAAATCGTCCCGCCGGGGCCGCACGGCCCAGTGCGATACCCGCGGTGCACTTCTATATGGCGACGCGGGCCAACTCCAGGACCTCCCCTGGAGAGATCTCGCGATCCCACGGGGTGGCTACCTCGGTCAGGAAGCGCACCGCTCCCATCAGCGCGTACGGAGTCTCGGGGCGCCCCACCGCATGCAAGACCCGCCAGGGCGAGCGCACCGTTGTCCCGATCATCAGCTCAGGTTCGGCGCACGAGCCGGCGTCCGTGATTTGGGTTTGGGTCAGGATGCCCACGTGCTGCCAGAACGTCAGCAGATCCGCCATGGTCTCCACCTCCGGGTGGCCGCAGGCCTGAACCAGTGCGGAGAATCCGCTGTCCCAGCGGGCCCAGTTGCGTTCATCGCCGATCATCTGCAGCCGCAACGTGTGGATGCCGGGGTATTCGTCCAGCTCGGGCATCTCACCGGCAGCTGGTATGCAGTCCAGGGGCGGCTGGATGCCATCCCAGATGCTGGAGGTCAGCCACTGCTCGCCGTCGCCCCATCGTCCAGGGGTCTGGGCTGCGGCGTGTGCGGCGATCTCTTGCGCTGAGGCGCGCGGAGCATCAAGGAAAGCTCTGATGATCTCACCGGCGCGAGGGCAGATCGTCAGCCAGCCGGTCTCATACACCCCGATGACCGCATGAGGCGTATCCGCCTGCCGCGGGGCGTCGGGGTGGGTGATGGTGATCTGGTGGGGCCGCGAAGGCAGGGTGGGAAGTTCCACCCGGTGGGGGCGGCGGCCGTAGCGGTCGATCCAGTCGTGGGCCAAGGTCACCCGCTGGCACTCGACCGCGTCCTCTTCGGCCTGGCGGACCTTTTCGCGGGCGGCGCGCAGCTGTTCACGGCGTTGTTGTTCGGTGGTGGTCAGATGCACGTGGCAGTGCTCGGCGCCGATGCCGGTGAAGATGCGCTTGGCGCAGCGCACCCCTTTGAGGTTGACGCCGGCACACTGGGCATGCGGGAAAAGGTCGGGGCGGGAGGCCTCGCTCAGCGCCTGCAGGTGTTCGGCGGGAATGTCGGGTTTGGCGGGGGCGAACATCTCCGGGATGACCGCCTGCGGATCGCTGCCGGCCTCGCGGGCTTGAGCGAACACCGAGCGCGGGCGCGGTACCCCGCTGCTCCAGGAGGGGGCCAGAGGTAGGCGGGATTCGACGACGACGCCGGCGTGGGCGGCGTTGATCAGGGCTTGGGTCGCCTCGTGCTGGATGGACAGTTCCTCGGTGAGGTTGAGCCGTGCGCCGTGGATGAGGGACAGGATGGAGTTGATCTCCCAGGACAGCTGAGCGGCTTGGACCAGCAGCCAGGCGGGGGAGTGGCCGCCGTGGTGGTTGCGGCGCGGCAGGGCGATCGTGCGTGCGGGGCGACGCGACTCCGTTGTGATCATTGTTGCCTCTTCAGGTTTGCCGAGGTGAGCAAAGGGGTCGCCGTCAGCTTCCCGGCTGCGCGGAGGCGGGCGCTGATCGCCCTACGTGATATGTACCAAACTTGGTACAGACCTTTGAGGATCATGCACGCCACCGTGGGTAAGTGCCCGCCCCGACCTCGCCACGCCTCGCTGAGCTGCGCAGACAGTTCGGCCTGCGGCTGCGCGACGTGCGGGAAGGCCAAGGGCTCAGCCAGGAACGACTCGGAGAACTCGCCGAAGTCGACCGCAAAACCATCAACCGCATCGAGAACGGCATGTACAGTCCTCGGCTGGACAATGTTTTCCAGATCGCTGATGCCCTCGACATCCCGATCAAGGAATTGTTCACCGTGCGCGGAGCCTCACCCAACGAGTGAAGCTCCTACTCTTCGCGCGATCACGACAAGCGTGATCACCCGTGATGAGTTACCACTCTCGGATGCCCCGCCCCCACCCGGAAGACCGTGACCGTCAGCGACACCATGGTGTTCTGACATGGCATGGTCCAGCAGGGGAGACGAAAATAGGTAACCCACTGTCGCCAGGTAGAACAGGTGCTCGGCGATCTCGCTTGGCAGGCTGGTGACCAGCAATGACGTCACGGGGAGTGCTGGTAGCCGCCTTAGCATCGGGCTGAAGATTGAACGCTGATCAAGCGGCTCGGGCGATTTCACATACTTGCTGGATGAGGAGGGATTGTCTGGAGTGTGATGCGGTTTCGGTGAGGAGACGATCGAAGTTGCGCCAGATCTGGTGGCGAACCTGAGCGCGGGAGATACCCCAGGCTTCCGCGAGAGCGTGTTCCGTCATGGCGACATCGCCGGGTGCGGCGGATCCCGCGTAAGGGTGGTCGGTCTCGACCAGGACGCGGTCACGGGGCAGATGGCCAAGGAAAGCGGTACGCCGTGCCTGGGTGTTGTTGACACTGATATAGCAGCCGACGTCGAGCACGGCCCGGGTGGCGGCTGTTCCTCCGGTCCACCAGTGCAAAATGATTCCAGGCGGGGCGTGGCGCAGGGCGTCCACGGTTTCGGTGACGGCGCGGCGGCTGTGCAGTGAGGTGGGTCGCGGTGTGCGGTGCAGCATGGTCAGCAACCGGCTGAGCAGGGCACGTTGTTGTGGCAGGGTAGTGGCGCCGGTGCCGTCCAGGCCGATTTCCCCGATCACCGGCGCATGAGCGAGATGGTCGGCCAAGGCTCGGTCATCGAGCCCGGCGGCAGCGGCAAGGGCGTGCGGGTCGGCCGGGTGCGCGCCGAAGGCCCAGGTGACGAGGGGATGTTGCCAGGCCATCGCCTCTTGGTACATGGCAGGGCTGGTGGTCATGGCCATGATGATTGCCCGAGATGACAGTGGTGCGAAGGCCACTGCGGGGAGTGGCAGGTGGGCGTGGGCGTCCAGCGCGGGCAGCGGAGGTGCCTGGTCGGCAGGGGGTGGCCACGTGGCGGCTTGGTCAGGACGGCGGCCGGTCATGAGATGTGCACCGCGGCGACCTCGGCGAGGCCTCGCTGGGCCAGGCGGAGAGCCGCGTGGTAGTCGGTGCCGGCGGGCAGTTGATGGGTGATGACATCACCGATGGACAGGCCTCGAACGGCCGCGGCCTGGACGGTCTGGTAGTCCAGGCGGCGGGCGGGGGTGATGAAGGCGGTCCTTCGGACGTCGCCCGGGGGCAGGGAGGTCTCGATATAACTGGTGGGGTCGGACCAGCCCGCGGCGAGGAACGCCGACCGCCGTACCAGGCAGGCGTAGCACAGGCCGCAATGGGTGCTGTCAGGAAACCCGTGAAAGTGCAGGTTGGCCTTGGCGCAGGAGTGGGTGGCCGCCAGCACGCCGGCAAGGTGCCGGGGGTGGTAGAGGGCTGCGGTCGCGGTGAACATCTCCGCCTTGGTCATCGCGGTGAAGGGATTGTGCACCAACACCGGTATCTGCAGCGCATCGAAGAGTTCTTGTAGGCGATGTAGCAGCAGCGGGTGGGTGGTGCGGGTGGTCAGGCTGCTGCCGCGTTCGGAGGCCAGCGGCAGGTTAAGTGACAAGTAGCCGTTCTCGGGCACCCATAAGGTGCCTGAGCCTTGGGCGGCCACGGCGGCTCCAAGGGTGAGGAAGAGGAGCGAGCGGCTGCGGCTGGAGTTCTCCGTTCCGAAGCGGATGGCGGAACCGAGCTGGGTGGGGCGTCGGCCGAGGCGGATCCGATGCCACTGCCGGCCGATGCCCTCGTCAAGGTCCGCGCGGGTTAGCCGCTGGAGGTCTGCCGGTCCGATCAGCTGGCCAAGTGCGGTCACCACCTGCTTTTGGGCGTTGCTGGTGACGGTGGCGTCCCAGTGTGAGATCAGTACCGGCAGTGTGCCGGTCCGGTGCAGGGCGGTGAGGACCCCGCAGGTGGAGTCAGCGCCACCGGAGAACAGGCACACCACCTGATCGGGGTTGGCTGGTGGGGCGCTGGGAGGGTGTTTTCGCCGGGGAGTAAGTGGGGTGCGAGGCCCGGCGGTGAAGGCGAGTTCCCACATGTCGCCGGTGAGGAAGCCGAGCAGCCACTGCACCTGGTCCCGCACCTCGGCGCAGCGCTCGACATCGGTTACTTCTATGGTCAGCCGCAGCGTTCTGCTCCACCGGTCCACTGGGGCGTCGGCATCGCCAGCAGTGGCGTGGCGGGGGGTGAGGCGGTCGGCGATATAGGCCGCCACGGCGATGCGCAGCAGATCCACCGTCGCGGGGGGAGGGGCGCCCAAGGTGGTCGCCCACGGGTCCAGTTGCGGTGTGTGGAAGCTGGAGGTTTCCGGTGGAGTGCGCCACAGCAGCACCTCGGCGGGCAGGTCGCTCAGGCCTGTAGGGGGCATCTGGGTGGTCAGCCGGTAAGCGGTCATGAGGCGTGGCCCGGGATGTGGATGTCATAGAGCCGGCTCAGGCCGCTTTCGATGGTCTGGCTGAGCTCTGTGGCGGTGATGCGGCCACCGTGGTCCAGCGCCAGCAACGGCAGCTGGTCGACCACGGCTTCGACACAGTCGCGGATACGGCGTTCCTGCCGTACGGATGCGGCCGCGTCGGTGTGCTGGCGCAGGGTCTGTCCGATCTCGGTGATGATGATGTGCGACAGCAACTCCGTCACGAAGATACGCACCGCCACCTCGGGCGGTGGCGGTGACTCGGCGGTCAAGATGGCCAGCACGGCTTCACGGTTGGCGGCGGCGATCGCGTCGTCGGCCAGGGAGTTGCCGTCGCGGACGGCATCAACGATCGCCGCGCATTGCTCAAACGGATTTGCCGCGGCCAGCTGGGCGTGACTGATGCCCAGCTCAGGCAGGCCACCGGATGCGCCGCCACCGCCGCCTCCAGCCACCCGGTAGGCGGCGCGCAGGGCCGTGGTCGCCGACCGCGCCGCAGCGGCACGTCCCAGGTGGGTGTGCAGATTAGTGCCACCTGCGCGTCGCCCTGCTGATTCCCCTCGCGTGGACCTAGCTGCGGCACCGCCAGCGGCAGGGCCGTCAGTACCGCCGCCGCCAGACTGGCGCAGGGCGGGGCCATGCCAGCCGAGAGTGTCAATGGACGTGCCTACCAACTGGGCGACCAGGGCATCGATGCCGATGGTGTCGAGACCGTCGGTATCGGCCTCAGCGAGCTTTTGTGCCTCGCGTCGTACCTTGCGCCACTGCCCGCCACTGCCGTCGTAGGCCTTGGAGGTTCCCACGCCTTACCAGCCGCCACGCTGAGCTTGGTTGCGCGTCTGGAGAGCAAGAGCATCACGGGCGGCCTTGCGGGTTTCAGCTGGAACCGACGGATGCTCCGTCCATGCCCGCAACAGCTGCGCGATCGGCGGGGCGCTCGCCAGCGGTTCGAGAACCACCGGCACGACCTGGCCGAGTTCACGATGATCGATGTTCTGCAGCGCGATGGCCAGTGCTTGTATCAGGGAGTCATCGCCAGTGGCGACGACCACCAGTGCCTCGGTCAGAATTTTTTCATCGTCCGGGCGGGCCCGGAGTTCAGCGGCGAGTGCACCCAGCAGCGATAGGCGGTCCTTGACGGACATGGCTTCGACCACTTTGCGCGCCTGGTTTCGGTCGTTCAACGATTTCGACATCAGCGCGGTGAAGACCTGGCGCAGGTCATCGCGCAGCCGGGCCGCCCCGACCGGAATGCGGTGCAGCGTCGCAGCCAGCCGAAGATATGGGTCGAGCTCCAAGGGCATCAGCTGGGGCGGCAGCACCGACCACCAGTGCAGAGACTCGGCCAGCGCCCGTTCATCCTTGTCGACGTGTTCGGCGGTTTCCGCCGTTTGCGCCAGGTCGTCGTCAGCGCTGATGGTAGAGCTGATCTGCTCGTTGAGCAGCGCGAGAAGCCCGGGAAGCCGACCTGCGGCCGCGGCCGCGATCAACATACGAAAGTCGTCGGGAGCGAAATGCTCCAGCACCATCAGCTTGGCCAATGCGGCCCGGTTGAGTGTCAGGTGTCGCAGTTCAGCTTGAGCGCAGCGCATCCAGTAGGCGTTGAGGAAACGCTTGAGGCGACGGGGATTGCCCTCGGTACGGCTATGCAGCACCGGTGCGAGTGTCTTGGCCAACACCAGATGAGTACGCGCGTCCATCGGAAGCAGCTCATCAGAGACGTCTTCGAGGAGATCGGCGTGGCCTGCCCGGCGGCGCTCGTCGCAGTACGCCACCAGCTCCCGCTGCAAGGTCGCATCCGCGCGCAGCTGCTGTAGCTGCAGCAACGCCAGGTAGGCGTGAGTATCAGGCTCACCCAGTGCGGGTACTCGCAACGGCAACTGGACGATCTTTTCCAAATATTGACGCGCCATCGTCGCCGGGTCGCTCACGCTGCTGAAACGAACCTTGACCGCCTCCACGATCGCATCCTCATCAGCAGCGATCACGAACGCCATCTTTGGTACGGCCAGGAAGACCTTGATGCCCTCGAATACGGCCACCACCGCCTCCGGCAGACACCGGTCGAGGTCATCGACGAGCACCACGACCCGGTCCAGATCCTCGATGGACTCCAGCAGCGTCTCGAACTCGCCGCGAAAACCTGCCAACGACAAGTCACGGGCATCCAGGTCATCGCCGGGATTGGCGGCGAATAAGTCGGTGACCTGCTCAACCCCCACGGGCAGCCCCGTCTGGGCTTTGCCCGCCAATGTGATGGCCTTCGACCATCGCACCCGCTTGACCAGTTTGGCCAGTATCCCCATGGCCTTCTCTGGCAAGGCCTGCTCATCGCTTCGAGCCTGGCGCAGTGCGCTGAGGATCTCTCCGATCAACTCGGCCTTGATGTCGATGCCTGTGTCGTACTCCCAGGGGTTAACGCGGACCACGACCACCGCACGATTCAAGCCCAGACTGGTCGCCACAGCCGACAGCACCGTAGACTTCCCGCTGCCCCACGGCCCGTAGATACCGATCGTCACCGGCAACAGGCCGTCGCGACGCGCGGCCTCCACCACCGGTTGAGATACCGCGTCGAAGCCGAGCAGGTCTTCCATCGCCGGATTGTCAGCCCACAGCGGGAACAGCACACTCATCGGAGAGCTCCACTCTGGCAAAGGGCGGTCCGCATCAAAACCGCGTCGGCGGCGCATGCCCGCCTGCCGTAGCCCATAGGGCACCTTATCCACCAGAGCCGGGAGAGAGTTGCGTATCGTTAGATTTTGATCACTTAACGCTATAATTCTCAATCCAGTCAAGTGCGCCGTGAGGTATTGGTCACCGAACCGAAACTGACGGCACGCGGTTGAGTGCCTGCAGCCAGTTGCTCGCTAGTGGCACGGTCACGGCCGCGAGGGGTCGGCAACGATGCGTACAGAGTGGGGTAGCATCAGCCCGATGAGCTCGGCAGTGGTGACCCTGGCCCTATGCCCTTCCCAAGGCCATCAGTGGCGAGCTGGTAGAACGTTCTCCAGGGCGTTCCACAGTGTGGCGACTGCTGCTCGTCGCCACCGATCGCGGTGTTCGCACAACTGATCAGATCCAGCGGGTGGAACGCTACTCTTCGCCGGAGAGGATGAAGTGATTCTGCTTTGACCGTCGCCCACCGCCTGTCCACCATCCGCACCACCGACCGCGTCGTCGTCATGGAGAACGGCCGCGTCGCCGAAACCGGCACGCACGCCGACCTCCTCACCCGCGCGGGCGCCTACACTCCGCTGCTGGCCACCCAGTTGACCGACCACTGATCCTCCTGGCGAGCGGCCACACCAAAAGCCTTCACGATGGCCTTCGCCGAACGCCTGCCGGCCGGGAGCAGGACCACAACGGTCCATCACACGGCTGGGCCGGTTTGATCGCCGAAACGATGATCCGTGCCGAGGGGCCGATCTCGGCCGCCCCGGCGGACAACCGTGTTGATCACGTTGTGTGGTCTCTCGTTGCCGAGGAGTGGAACCGCCGTGAACGGTGCAGGAAGGGGGCCAACCTTTCGCCTACGGGGTGAGCTGCTCACAACTGGCCACCCTCGCCGCGGGCAGGCCCGCAATGACTTCACCCTCCGCGAGCTGGGCATCCTCTCAGCGCTGCGGCCAAGGGCTTGGACTCGCCCTCCACGACGCCATCCTCGGCGTGAGAGGCAACCGCCCGGCGTGGCTCACAACCCATGCGGCCGCGATCACGACCCTGTGTCTTTACCGCAGGCGAGGATGGCTGTCGATCATGCTCACGAAGAGGTCGGCGCAACCCGTCTGATCATGCACAGGCCACCGTCTCGGCCCGTTCCGCACGGTGCGAGGGCAGGCTGACCGGCTGGTGGGAGCTGACGAATCCGGCGGCCCGGCTCCCAGATCCTCCTGCTCGCGGGCATGTGTCACCATGCGACAGGCAGGGAGTCGACCCCGTAGACGATGGAGATCTTCCGGTACGGGATCTCCTCGGCCGGTATGGCCAGCCGCAGGTCAGGGAAGCGCCGCAGCAGTGCCGGGAAGGCGATGCGCATCTCCATCTGGGCCAGGGGAGCACCCACGCAGCGGTGGATGCCGTGCCCGAAGGCCAGATGGGGGGGCATCGCACGGCCGGGGACGGCGGTGTCCATGTCCGGGCCGAGAGCCGGGTCGCGGTTGGCGCCGATCAGTGAGCAGAGCACCATCTCGCCCTTGCCGACCGGCTGCCCGGCCAGGACGAGATCCTCGCGGGCGAAGCGAGGGAAGGCGACCTGCACAACCGTGAGGTAGCGCAGCAGTTCCTCCACCACCTGGTCGACATGGGTGTCGGTATCGCGGACAAGGGCGAGCTGCCCGGGGTTTCGCAGGAGCCACAGGGTGCCCAGGGCGAGCATGCTCGTGCTGGTGTCGTGCCCGCCGGTGAGCAGGCCGTCGGCGAGGCCGGCCAGCTCCCGGTCCTCGATCTCGTCTCCGTGCTCGCGGAGCAGCATGCCGAGCAGCCCGTCGCCCGGTTCCTTGCGCTGATGGGCGACCAGCTCCGTCAGGTAGGTCATCGAGTCGTTGACCGCCTGCAGCGAGGCCTCGGGACCTGCTGACAGGTCGAACCGGTCGGTACTCAGCCGCAGGAAGTCGGACCGGTCGGCGTAGGGCACGCCCAGCAGCTCGCAGACCACCAGCGACGGGATGGGCAGCGCGAAGGAACGCACCAGGTCGGCGGGGGAGCCTGATCTCTCCATCTCGTCGAGGTGCTCGGCCACGATGGCCGAGAGGCGGGGCTCCAGCCTGCGCAGCCGCCGCATGGTGAACTCCGGCGTGAGCATCCTGCGCAGCCTGGTGTGATCCGGCGGGTCACGGAAGCCGAGGCCGCCGGGATCCTCCTGCGCGGACCCGATGGCCGTCACGTTGCCGAAGTCGTTGCTGAACCTGGCGGTGTCTGCGAGCACAGAGCGCACGTCGTCGTAGCGGGTGACCAGCCATACCGTCGATCCGTCGGGCATACGCAGCGGGTAGACAGGGTGCTCGTCTCGGATACGGCCGAGCTCGGCCACAGGGTCCATGCCCTCACGCATGAACTGCATGAGCGGGAATTCTGTTTCTGACATCGGAGCCAGTCCTCATTGTCGTACGGAGGGGTTTGCCGGTAGCCGGCGGACACGGCGCGGTCGTCGTGTGTGAGGGGCGGGGTTCCCTCAGCTGAGCAGGGTGTCTCCGATCCAGCCGCCTGGCGAGCAGCCGGGTGGGATGGTGAAGACCGCCGAGCCGATCGGGGTCGTCCACTCGTTGAGCAGATCGGCCTCGGCCAGCCTGCGCTGGATGGGGATGAACTGCCGGGCGATGTCGGCCTGGTAGGAGGCGAACAGCAGCCCGGAGTCGGCGCGGCCGTCCGGGGTGAGCCCCTCGTCGTAGTTGTAGACCCGGCGCAGGATCCGCATTCCCGGATCGGCGACGTGGGCCCGGCGGATGTGAGCCTGCTC
>NZ_JBFAQY010000037.1:0-76064 GCF_040678965.1 Streptosporangium sp. NPDC049248 | reverse complement strand
AGGAACTTCCAGCCGCTCTCTTCGAACACGTCCTCCCACTCGGCGAGGGTGGGCAGGTAGACGCCCATCAGGTCGTGGGCGGTCTCGAAGGCCAGGGTGAACACGGGTTTGTCCCGGTCGGGGATGTTGGTGGTCCGCGCGGTGTCGCCGAGCAGGAACCTGCGGACGTTGGGGAACGCCTCGCGCAGTCGGCGTAGCGAGGTCACGCACCGCTCTCGTGGCCAGAAGTCGTGGCCCATCATGAAGCAGGTGAGTACCTCCACCTTCTCCAGGCGGGGGTCCGGGGCCAGGTCACGCACGTCCGCCTTCTCGCGTGGGTGATCAGTTCTCAAAGACCAGCGGCAGGCGCGCCGGGCCACGCATGATCAAAGACGGTGCGAACAGGACATCGCCCCGGGGAACGGCCAGCGACATCCTGGAAAACCGGTCCAGTGTCCTGCTGATGACGATCTTCGCCTCCAGGCGTGCCAGCTGTGCTCCCACGCAGCGATGAATTCCGTGCCCGAACGCCAGGTGGCGCTTGTCCTCCCGCGATATGTCGAAACTGTCGGGAGCCGGATAGCGGGCGGGGTCCCGGTGCGCCGATCCGACCAGCAGCAGGATCGGCTCACGCGCCGGTATCGTGACCCCCGCGATCTCCACGTCGGTGGTGGGAAAACGCCACATGGGCGACGCGGTGGGACCGTCGTACCTGAGCACCTCCTCGATCGCGGAATCGATGAGCGTGGGATCCCGACGTAGCAGTGAACGCTGTTCCGGGTGGTCCAGCAGGGCCAGGAAGGTGCTTCCGACCAGGCGTATGGACGTTTCGTATCCGGCCACGATGATCCCGAACACCGTGGTGAGCAGCTCGTCCTCGTCGAGCGCCCCGGGGGTCCGGCTCGCCCGTATCAGATCGGACAGCAGGTCGGCGCCCAGGTTGTCCTTCTTCCGAAGGATGAGGTCGCCGGTGTACTCGAGCATGGACTCGATGGCGCCGTGCGCCAGGTGACGTTCGGCCGGGTCGGCCGTGAACATCAGGTCTCCCCATTCCCGCAGCCTCGCGCGGTCGCCGGGCGGGGCGCCCACGACGTCGCAGATCAGCCCGACCGAGAGCGGGGTGGCGAGGTGGTTCATGACGTCCACGGGCTCGCCCGTCGGCACGGCGCCCAGGAGGGTGTCCGTCATCTTCTCGATGGCCGCCTCCCACTGGGCGACCCTCCGGCCGCTGAAGGCCGCGGTCGCCGGCTTCCGCAGCCTCGTGTGGTCCGGTGGGTCCAGATTGACCATGGAGCGTTCCGCGACCGTCCCTGAGCCGAAGGCCAGCGAGGCCTCGGTGAAAGCGGGGGACGCGTTCCGGTAGTCGCTGCTGAGGCGGGCGTCCGTGAAACCCTCCCTGACGTCCTCGTACCTGCTGACCAGCCACACGCCGACATCGGTGAACGGAATGGTCGTCCGGAAAACGGGATGGTTCTCTCTGAGCCATCTGTAGGTGGGATAAGGATTCTGGAAGAAATCCGGTGTGAAAACAGGGGGTGTGGTCATCCTGCCGGGTCTTTTCTCTACGGTCGTGCGGTACGGGATTTTCGCGACGAACGCTCGATATGAAGCCGTGCCGATCAACCGGAAATGGCCGGCGGTTCGGCTTCGAATCGTGCGGGGAGTTTTGTTCGTCAGGGCTTCCGGAGAGGTATCCGCTGCTCCGGCCGGAGCGGCGAGACGCATCATCTCACCCTGCGCTGCCTTTGTGTCAATCCCTCGACCTCGAATACGGCCTATATCGCGACGGGGCCGTCAACGCTGATTTCTTCCCCTTCTTGCCTGACCGGAGGATGCCAAGACATTTTTAAGTCGATGCCAACTTTGAGCCCGGACAATGTTGTCCATATATGAGAAGGCGGCGCCTGGAAAAGGAAACCGCGGAAAAGGCCGCTAACTCGATTCGCAGTGTCCCGCCGGTCGCCGCGCCGGCGTGCCCTGTCGGCCGCCGGCGCCGAGCGTCCCCGTCGGCCGGGAGTGTGCTCAGTCCTGACCGAGCCAGAGGTCGGGGCCGAAGACCTCGTAGTGGACGTCGCGGGCGGGCACCCCGTGGTGGAGCAGGTCCGCGCGCACGTCGCGCATGAACGGCAGCGGGCCGCACAGGTAGGCGACGAGGCCGTCGGGCAGGTCGATCGCGGAGAGGTCGGCGTACCCGATACGGGGCGCGGGGTCGCAGGAGCACGCGCCCGCCTTCTCGTACCAGCGGTGCAGGGTCGCGCCGGGGAGCTCGGCGACCAGCCGGACGAGCTCCTCGCGGTGGGCGTGGTCGGCGGGGCTCCGGTCGGCGTGGACGACGACCACCTGGCGGGTGGAGCCGGTGGCCACGAGGTGGTCGAGCATCGACAGTATGGGGGTGATCCCGATCCCGGCGGAGGCGAGCAGCAGCGGGGCGTCACCCGGGGCCAGGGTCAGGTCGCCGTACGGCGCCGAGATGGTGAGCTCGTCCCCGGCCTGGACGTTGGCGTGCAGCCACCCGGAGACCTCGCCGTCGGGCCCCGAGCCGCGGACCCACCTGACGGTGATCCGCCAGTCGTCGCGCTCGGGGGCGCACGACAGGCTGTACTGCCGGATCTGCCGTGCCCCGTCGGGCAGGGTGACCCCGACGCTGACGTACTGCCCGGGGGCGAAGGTGAGCGGGATCGACGGGGCGAGGGTGAAGGAGACGGTGTCCGGTGTCTGGCGCCGCCGCTCCAGGACCGTGGCGCGCAGCCAGGGATCGCCGGGCTCGCGCAGCAGCCGCGCCTCCAGCGCGATCAGCGCGTTGGCCATCAGCCAGTAGACCTCGTCCCAGGCCGCCGCGACCTCGGGGGTGACGGCGTCGCCGAGCACGTCGACGATGGCGGCGAGGAGGTACTTGTGCACGATCTGGTACTGGTCGGGGGTGATCCCGACCGAGGCGTGCTTGTGCGCGATGCGGGCGAGCATCGCGTCGGGCCGCTCGTCGGGCCGGTCGAGCAGCAGGGTGGCGAAGGCGGCGATCGACCCGGCCAGTGCCTGGCGCTGTACCCCACTGGCCTGGTTGCCCCGGTTGAAGAGGTTGTTCAGCAGGTCCGGGTTGTCGGCGAACATCGTCGTGTAGAACCGCCCGGTGATCTCCCCCAGGGCCTGATGGACGGCGGGCAGGGTGGCCCGGACCGTCGCCGCCGATTCAACAGAGAGCATGTCTCCTCCAAATTGGTAAATGATCTTCGTATTAAAGTGTGTGACGACGGAAGGGATTCGGGAGGGAGTGGTCAGGAGAGAGCGACCAGCACGGGACCGGTCGGCGAGCGGACCAGATCGTCCACGGTGAGCGGGTCGAGCGCCGCGTAGAAGGCCCGCTGGGCCTCGCGCAGCGCGCCGCGCAGGCGGCAGGCCGCCCGCAGCGGACACGGTGTGTCGCCCTCGCAGGCGACCACCTCCTCCTCGCCCTCCAGTTCGCGGACCAGCCATCCCAGCGAGGCCTTACGCCCGAAACCGGTCATCTCCAGTCCGCCGCCGCGCCCTCGGCGGGCGTCCACCACACCCAGATGCTGCAGGCGCGCGATGGCCTTGGCCGTGTGGGTGTAGGGGATGGCCATGGCGTCGGCCACCTGTCTGGTGGTGAGGACCGTCCCGGGTTCGGCGACCGCCAGCCGCATGGTCACCCGGAGTGCCAGATCCGTGAACTTCGTCAATCGCACATTAGGACCGTAACAAACATGAATCTCGGGTACCAATTCAGGGGGCGCCTAGGAGGGGCGACCCGCAGGGGAGGCAGGGGAGAACGGCCGTACGGTCTGTGCCCTGCCGGCATTCCCCTCGCAGTCAGGTGTCTCCGACTTCCAAGTGAGGCACAAGTGGGCCCTGTGATCCTGAACATTTGGCGTTGAGCCCGCATGAGATCTCACGTGGGTGCCCGTGACGTGAAGGAGGATGTCGTCATGCCGGACCTTGCGTCCCTGCGGCCCGGGGACCCCGAGAAGGTGCGGGAGTACCGGCTCACCGCGCGCCTGGGCGAGGGCGGCCAGGGGACGGTGTACCTGGGTGTCGCCCCCACCGGGGCCGAGGTCGCGGTCAAGCTGCTCCGTCGTGACCTGGCCCAGAACAGGGAGGCACTGGAGCGCTTCGTGCGTGAGGTCGACACTGCCCGGCGGGTGGCGCCGTTCTGCACCGCCGCGGTGATCGAGACCGGGGTGGACGAGCAGCGGCCCTACATCGTCAGTGAGTACGTCAAGGGGCCGACGCTCGACCATGTCGTCGGCGCCGAGGGCCCCCGCGAGGGCGCGTCCCTGCACCGGCTGGCGATCGGCACGGTGACCGCGCTGGTGGCGATCCATCAGGCCGAGATCGTGCATCGCGACTTCAAGCCGGCCAACGTGCTGCTGGCCGCCGACGGCCCCCGGGTGATCGACTTCGGCATCGCCAAGGCCCTGGACCGCACCTCCTCTCTGACCTCGACGGCGATCGGCACGCCCGCCTACATGACTCCCGAGCAGCTCGCGGGGCGGGCCGCGGGTCCGGCCGCCGACATGTTCGCCTGGGCGGGCACGATGGTCTTCGCGGCCACCGGGCAGCCGCCGTTCGGCGCCGACAGCCTGCCCGCGATCTTCAACCGGATTCTCAACGCCGAGCCGGACCTGTCGGCGATCGCCGACCCGACGCTGCGTGAGCTGGTCGGGCGGTGCCTGACCAAGGACGAGAGCCTGCGGCCCACGGCGGGCGAGGCGCTGATGTGCCTGCTGGGCCACACCGGTCCGGGCACACAAGACATCCAGGACGGTCGGGGCGCACAGGGCGGTCAGGGCGCGTCGCCCTTGGTCTCCCCCCGGGGCATGCTCGCAGAGGGGGTGGCAGCCGCAGCCCAGCGGACCGACCCCGCGTATCCCCCCTACCCGGGCGGACCGCAGAGCGGGGCGTCGTACCGGACGGATCCCGGAAGCCCCCCACCTCACCAGACCGGACCGGGCGGGTACGCGACGCACTGGGCCACTCCGGGGGGATACTCACACCAGGTCGATCCGGGCGGATACCCGCCGCACCAGGCCGGTCCAGGAGGGTATCCGTCATACCAGACCGGACCGAACGGGTATGCGGTTCAACAAACCGAGCCGGGGAGACACCCGCACCGGGCCGGGCCGGGTGGATACCCGCCGCCGCACGGGTTCGCGCCTCAGGGGGCGGTCGCTCCGGCGGGACACGGGGCGCAACAGTTCCCGGGCCGGAAGAGGCGGGTGCGCCGGGGCTGGATCGTGGCCTGCGCCGGACTCGCGCTCACCCTCGTCGCGGTGACGGTCACGGTTCTGGTGCAGAACGGAACCCTCACCGGAACGGGCACCGGCACACGGGTGGCCACCGGGAGCACCACCACTCCCACCGCCACCGCCTCCCCCCGGGCCGTCTCCGCGGTTCCGCCCGCGGACCGGAAGATCAAATTGCCGGGCAGCTCCATCACGATCCATGAGAGTGACAAGGACCCGATCAAGCTCACCTCCTACTTCATGTGGAGGGGAAACGTGCGTTACACCTACACCCGCAGGGCCGGTACCGACGAGTTCGTCAGGGAGCAGTCGTACTACTACTACCGGCTGAACCCCTCGGGCACCCATGCTCTCGCCGTGAACAGCCAGTACAGCGTGGACGGCTACGAGGTCGCCTCGATCGTCGACCACAAGTCCGGGGCGAAGAACGAGGTGAAGATCGCCAAGAAGCCGATCGTCGCGCTCTATCCGCTGTGGTCGCCCGACGGCACCAAGGGGCTGGTCACCCTGTACGAGACGATCAAGGACGACACGCGCGTCTACGGTTACGCGACCATCGACATCGCCACGAAGAAGGCCTCGGTCGTCCGGGTGAAGGAGGTCAGCGGGTCCTGGAGCTACTTCTGGCGGAGTGACAGCCAGGCGGTCGGCGCCTGGACGGTCCGCGACAACGTCGAGAGCATCCGCTTCTACGACCTGCAGGGCACCGTACTGCAGAACCTTTCGGACGTGGACGGTTCGATCTGGGTCGAGGGTGACCCCATAAACCCGTCCGGCACGCTGATGATCACATACTGCGGGGTGACCCAGGAGATCTGCCTCCACTCCACCGGTCCCGGCGCGGAGCTGAAGGCCCGGATCCCGTTCGCGACAGAACGGATCCTCGGCTGGTACGACGACCGGCACGTCGTGGCCTGGCGGAGGCAGAGCTTCGGCTACGAGGCGTTGGTGGTCGACTTCAAGGGCAAGGTGAAACGGGTGCTCGCCGCCAGCACCGACGACAAGGAGTACAAGGACCAGTCGCTGAGCTACACCATGGCCGGCGGCTGATCGGACGGATGCCGCGCCTGGACGCCGGGGATCGCCGGCCGCCCGGCCCGAAGGTTCATGGAAGCGCCGGCACCTGGGAAAGAGGAGGGGGCACGGCCCGCGCCATAGGCGGGCGCGGGCCGTGCGTCCTGGCTGTGCGTCCTGCTCGTGCTGGCAGGGATCTCAGGGGTTGGGCACGGTGTCGACCCAGGAGGTGGAGGCGGAGCGGTAGCCGTTGACCCGGTTCAGCACCTCGGCGGGAGCGACGACCTCGTTCTTGGCGTGGTAGAACCAGTCGACCTGCTGGACGTAGTCGCGCGGGGTCGAAGCGCCGACCAGTCCGCCGCTGATGAACCAGAGGTTGAAGTTGACCGACTGCACCGTCTCCGGGTAGTAGACGCCGCCGTGCTCGGCGAAGAGGGCACCGTCGATGTAGTACCTGATCTGGCCGCCGGAGACCTGGAGGACCAGGTCGTGCCAGCCCGCGTAGCTCTGCCTGGCCTCGGTGTGGACGTTCACCGCCTCCCAGGGCTCGTTGCGGTACGTCTCCCACGACGTGGTGTACATGATGTTGCCGGGCTCGCCCCAGCCGCCGTTGGGCAGGTACTCGAAGTCCTGCTCGCTGTAGTCGGGGTCCATGTCGAAGGCCAGCGGCGTGATCGTGAAGAAGGTCTGCACGACGTGGTCACCGTCGGGGCCGCTGACCGGGGCGTCGGAGAACTTCACCCGGGCCGCGTAGGTGCCTTCGAGGAACTTGCGCCGGTGCAGCACCTCCGACTGCCGGGTGCCCGCACCGGTGCCGTCGGTGACCGCCCTGAGCTGCAGCGCCTTGTTCGTGCCGGAGACCGTGGGGAAGGTCACGTTCTGCTTGGGCCAGCTCGCGCCGGGCACGCCGGGACCGCCGCTGTTGGTGCGCACCGTCCAGTTGTGCGCGGTGAGGCTGGGATCGTCGGCGTCGCCGTACGAGAAGTCGTCGAACACCACCCCGCCGCCCTCGGGGCCGGTGGGCGTGACCGACGGGGTCGGGGACGGGGACGGGGACGGGTCGCCGCCCGTGGGAGAGGTGCCCCAGACCAGGGCGCCGTTCTGGTGGACGGTCACCTTGGTCCAGTCGCCGTAGGTGGTGCGGGCCGGGCCGAAGGAGTAGTCGTCGCTCTGGGTGATCCGCTGCCAGTCGGACCGGTGGAAGCGCAGCTGCAGGTCACCGGTCTGCGCCCCGACCGCGAGGTTCCCCGAGGTGAAGCCCACCTCCAGGTAGCGGTCGGCGGTCGCCGCCGGGGCTGAGAGCGTGCCGAAGGCCCCGGTGACCGTGGAGCAGGAGACCACGGCCCACGAGCACGCGAAGCGGTACTGCGTCGCCCCCGGGTCCGCCTTGAAGTAGTAGCGGATCTTCACGCCGCTCAGCGGCACGGCCGAGGTGCCGCTGTTGACCAGGTTGAACCACGGCTCGACCTGGTCGGCGGTCGCGCCGGTGGCACTCGTCTTGTACTGGAGCCTGAGGGACTGCTGGGCGCTGGCCGGGTTCGCCGCGACGCCCACCAGGGCGAGCAGCACGGCGGACACCAGTCCGCCGAGTAACAGCTTTCTGCGCACGTGTTTTCCTTTCCTGGTGCTTTCTGGGGCCTGGGGGGTTTCCAGGATCGAGGTGCTCCGGGGCCGCTGGACGCCGGTGTCCCGCGGGGGTCAGGGGATGAGCGGTCCACCCCGGACGCCCTGGGCGCTGAGCCGGGCGAGGTGCGGGCCGAGCCGCCGGAGGAAGTCGGGGTAGTCGCCGGGCGAGCCCCAGGCGACCTCGGCGAAGGCGCACATCCTGGGCAGGGCCATGAACTCGACCCGCTCGGGCGTGGGCATGTACTCGGTCCACAACTGGCACTGCACGCCCCGCGCGGCCGGGTCGGGTGCGAACGCGTAGGTGTCGGCCAGGGTGAGGACCCGCTCCTGGGCCGTCGGTGAGTCCGACTCGGCCGGCTGCTCGTCGAAGGGGGCGGCCGAGGGGCGGTAGTCGAAGTACGTCCGGGTGTGCGGTGCCAGGATGATCTCGTTGTCACCGCGGTCGGCCTGCTCGTCCCGCCAGACCATGACCGTCGTGCCGGGCGTCGGCGCGCGGTCGGGCTCATCCCAGCAGACCAGCCTGCGCGAGTGTTTCTCCAGGTGGGCGGCCATCCGGCCGATGAACCAGGCGCACGCGTCCCGCGGTCCGGCCAGCCCCAGCTCGGCCAGCCGCCGCCGCGCCGCGGGACTGCGCTCCCACTCGACGGTGGGGCACTCGTCCCCGCCGACGTGCACGTACGTGCTGGGAAAGAGGTCGCAGACCTCGTCGAGCACGTCCTGGCAGAAGCGGACCGTGGACTCCTCCAGGTTGAGGACGTGCTCGCTGATCCCCCACTCCGACCAGACCTCCACCTGGCGGGACGGGTCGTTGCCCAGGTGGGGGTAGGCGGCGATGGCGGCCTGGGCGTGGCCGGGCATCTCGATCTCGGGCACCACCGTGACGAAGCGCTCCGCCGCGTAGGCGACGATCTCCTGGATGTCCTGCCGGGTGTAGAACCCCCCGCGCCGGGCGCCGATCTCGGTGAGCCTGGGATGGCGCTTGATCTCCAGCCGCCACCCCTGGTCGTCGGTCAGGTGCAGGTGCAGCACGTTGAGCTTGTGCTCGGCGAGCAGGTCGACGAGGCGCAGCACGAACGCCTTGGGCATGAAGTGCCGGGCGACGTCCAGCATCACCCCGCGCCAGGCGAACCTCGGCCGGTCCTCGATCGTCCCGTACGGCACCTCGGGCCCCAGCTGGGCGAGGGTCCGCGAGCCGTAGAAGCGGCCGGCCGGGCCGCCGGCGGTGAGCTCGACGCCCGAGGGGGAGACGTCGAGGCGGTAGCCCTCCTCGTCGAGGGACGGATCGTCGGGCATCAGCCGCAGCAGGTCCCGCCGGAACGCGCCGGAGCCTCCGTCGACGGCCACTTGCCGCGGCCTCGGAATGATCACGTTGGTCTTCCCTTCACGGCACCCCTTGAGGGCGCGCCTGTGGACGGACGGTGGGACCTATCCCTTGACGGCGCCGGCGATCATCCCTGAGGTGACCCTGCGCTGCAGGACGAGGAAGATCAGCAGCACCGGCAGCATGAAGAGGGTCGAGGCGGCCATGGTGGCGCCCCAGTCGGTGCCGAAGACGTTGCTGAAGGAGGAGAGCCAGACGGGCAGCGTCCGGTCGCCCTGGTTCTTGATGATCAGTGCGTTGGCGAAGGCGAACTCGTTCCACGCGGTGATGAAGCCGAACAGGGAGGTGGACATCAGGCCGGGGGCGAGCAGCGGCAGGACCACCCTGCGGAAGGCGGCCGTCCTGTCGCACCCGTCCATCAGCGCCGCCTCCTCCAGCTCGGGAGGGATCGAGGCGAGGAACCCGCGCAGGGTCACGATGGTGAACGGCAGCGTCGTCATGAAGTAGATCAAGGTGAGCATCGACAGCCTGTCGAGCATCCCGGTGTCGCGGGCGATGATGAACATCGACACCAGCAGCGCCTCCCAGGGAGCCATCTGGGCGATGAAGACCATCAGGACGAACGCCCTGCGCCCGCGCCAGCGCATCCGGGCCACCGCGAACGCGGCGAGCAGCGCGACCACCAGCGCCAGCAGCACCGCGCTCGCGGTGACGGTGAGACTGTTGCCGCAGAACGTCCAGAAACCGTCGGCGCTCACCGCGGTCGCGAAGTGCTCCAGGGTGGGGTGGGCGGGCCAGAAGGTCGGGGTCTGCGACTGGATGTCCCTGGTGGGCTTGAACGCGGTCAGCACCATCCAGTAGACGGGGAAGATCGAGACGGCCAGCACGGCCAGGGCCGCGAGGTTCAGCGGTACGCGGCGCAGCGGGACGGTCACAGGTGCTCTCCCTCGTGCTTGAGCATCCGCCGGAGATGGGTGATCAGGAGGGCGACCAGGATCAGCACGGTCAGGCTGGAGATCGCCGAACCGAGGTCGTACCTGTGCAGCGACTGCGCGACCTGGAACGCGTAGACGGGCAGGGTGGTGGTGGCCTCCTCCGGGCCGCCCTTGCTGATCGCCCAGATCTGGGCGAAGCACTTGAACACCCAGATCACCTCCAGCGAGGTGATCAGGCCGAAGAGCGGCCGCAGGATGGGGAAGGTGACGGTGGTGAAGACCTGCCACCCGCTCGCGCCGTCGATCCGCGCGGCCTCGTACAACTCGGCGGGGACGGTGGTCAGGCCCGCGTACAGGGTGAGCGCGGCGAACGGCACGGACTGCCAGACGACCAGGGCGACCAGGATGGCGAAGGTGGAGGTGCCGTGGGCGAACCAGGTGTAGTCCCTGAAGGACTCTAGGCCCAAGGTGACCAGCAGCCAGTTGACCACCCCCAACCGTGACTGGAAGAGCCACTGGAAGATCGTGGTGGCGGCGAGGACGGGGGTCGCCCAGGTGAGCACCAGGCCGCCCATCACGGCCAGTCGCATCCTGCGGCCCAACCGGGCGATCATCAGTGCCACCACGGTGGAGACGACCATGATCAGGACGACGTTGACGGCGGTCCAGAGCAGGGTCCTGCGCACCACGGCCCAGAACTCCGCTCCGCCGAGCACCCGCGCGTAGTTGTCCAGGCCGACGAACGCCGCTCCGCCGCGGATCAGCTCGCCGGTCCTGAAGTGCTGGAAGGAGATGACGACGCTACGGACCAGCGGGTAGAGCAGCAGGTAGGCGGTGCCCGCCAGGGTCGGCGCGATCAGCAGGTAGGGCCAGAGGCCGTTCAACCGGGACGGCCGCGCGCCGGGTCGCGACGCGGGCGGCGCGGGCGCGGTGGCGTCCCGGTCACGGGCACGCCGCCGGGGCGGGGCCTGGGAGGCAGCGGGCATGGCACTCCTCGGAACGGAGGGTACGGGGGTGGCGGTACGGGGCCTGCGCGGACCGGCACGGGGCGCGTGGGCGGTGCGGGGAAAGCCGGGTGACCCGCGCGGGGGAGCCGCCCCGCGCTCGATCGGTCCGCCGGGCGGGTGTCAGGACGTGGTGTTGAGGATCTCGGCGATGCCCTGGTCCACCTTGGCGGCCTCGACGGCGGCGTCACCCCCGGTGAGCACCCTGGTCAGATACTCCTTGATCAGGTTCTTGGCCTCGACCGCGGCCCAGTTGGGGGAGTTGGGGGTGGCGTGTCCGCTCGCGGCGCCCGCCGCCATCGCGGCCGTCGCCTCGTTGCCGCTCAGCGCGTCCGCAAGGGAGACGCGGTTGGGCACATAGCTCATCTCCTTGGCCATGTCGACCTGGAACCTCTCGCCCGCCAGCGCCTTGACCACCTGGTAGGCCGCCTCGTGGTTCTTCGAGGCCTCGGGGATGACCAGGTCGGAGCCGCCGGTGAACACCGCGCCCGGCCTGTCGGCGGTCTTGCCCGGGATCGGGAAGAACCCGAGCTTGCCCTTCAGTTCCGGGTTGGCCTTCTCGATCGCCACCGCGCCACCGGGCGCGGAGATGAGCTGGGCGACGTCGCCCTTGGCGAAGACGTCGGCCTGCGGCGGCCTGGCCTCGTCGGAGTCCTTGGGGCCCTTGCCCAGCGCCTGGAGGTTCCGGTAGAACTCGACGCCGGCCAGCGCCTGGGGGGTGCCGAGGCCGCCCTTCCAGGTGCCGCCCTCGTTGACCGCGAGGTCGCCGCCCTCGTCCCAGATGAATCCCGCCAGGGTGTACCAGTTCTGGCCGGGCAGGTAGATGCCCTGGTCGCCGCCCTTGTTGAGGTCGGCCGTGATCTCCAGCCACTCCTGCCTCGTCTTCGGCGGGGCGGTGATGGACGCCTTGGCGAACAGGTCCTTGTTGTAGATCACCACCCGGTTGGCGGCGTACCACGGGATGCCGTACTGGCGCCCGTCGATCCTGCCCGGTTCGGCCAGGCCGGGCAGCCAGTCGCCGCCGCCCAGGTCGGCGACCTTGTCGGTGAGATCCTTCACCCCGCCGCTGGCGGCGTACTCGGCGACCTGGGTGTTTCCGACCTCGATGACGTCCGGGGCGTCATTGCTGGCCAGGGCGCTGGTCACCTTCTGCCCGATGCCGTCCCACTCCTGGATCTGGATGTCGAGGGTGACGCCCGGATGGGCCGCCAGATAGTCGGTGCGGAAGCGGTCGAGCAGGGCGTCGGAGAAGCTGTCCCGCATGACCCACACGGTCAGGTTCGTGGCGCCCTGCCCGGCGCCGGCCGAGCCGGGCGAGTCCGCGGAGGGGGACGGCTCGGAGGAGCCGCATGCGGTGAGGCCGGCGGCGAGTGTCAGCACTGCCGCGGTGGCGCGGAGGCGGTACCCCATCGGTACTCCAAGAGGTCATGTATTGGTAAGTAATTGGCCTGCTTCGCATAGGGTGGCCCTTACCAGTTCCGTCGTCAAGGCTTGTTTTTCCGCGGATGACTGGTAACTAATAGGTAATGTCTAGGTAAGGTGGGGGCGTGACGCTAAACATGAGGTCCGGGCTCAAGCGCGACCGGGTGCGCGATGTCCTGCTCGACTTCATCGCCGACATGAAGCCGGGCGAGGCGATCCCCTCGGAGCGGGATCTCTGCAGGGAGCTCGGAGTCTCCCGGCCCACGGTGCGCGCGGCGATCGACGACCTGGTCAGGTCGGGGTTGCTCGTCCGCGAGCGGGGGCGCGGCACCTTCACCGGGCCGCACCGGGTCACCCAGGCGCTGGCGTCGACGACGGGCAACTCGTTCTACGCGCCACCGGCCGAGGGCAACTGGCTCAGCCGCATCCTGGAGTTCGGCTCCGCCCCCGCGGGCGCGCGGCTCGCCGCCCGGCTCCAGCTCTCTCCCGCCGACCCCGTCCTGAGGGTCGTCCGGCTGCGCGTCGTCGACGACGAGCCCATGGCCATCGAGCGCATCCACCTGCCGCACGCCCTGGTCGACGGCCTCGTCCCGGCCGACATGGAGTCGGGGTCGTTCTACCGGTTCCTCCGGGAACGTTTCAACGTCGACGTCCGCACCGCGGTGCAGACGATAGAGCCCACGGTCACCGACGAGACCGAGGCCGAGCTGCTGCACGTCCCCCAGTACGCCCCGGCCCTGCTCTTCGAGCGCACCACCCGCGACGTCGGTGGCCGGATCGTCGAGTTCACCCGCTCGATCTACCGGGGCGACCGCTACCGGGTGACCTCCGAACTCTCCTTCAACGCCGACTCCGGCTGACTCCGGCGGTTCTTCCGCTGGAGGCCGGGGGGCGGCTCGGCTAGGTTCGGGGAGGTGACCTCCCTCGACGACCTCGCCGCGCGGGCCCGCTCCCTCGTACGGGAGGGGCACCGCGCGCTGCTGGGCATCACCGGCGGCCCGGGGGCCGGCAAGACCACCCTCGCCGAGCACCTGGTCGCGATGCTGCGCCCGACGCCTCCCGAGGGACTGCCGGCGCGGGAGTGGGTGGCGCACGTGCCGATGGACGGCTTCCACCTCGCCGACGTCGAGCTCGACAGGCTCGGTCGCCGCGACCGCAAGGGGGCGCCCGACACCTTCGACGTCGCCGGCTACGCGGCACTCCTCCGTAGGCTGCGCGAGGACGAGGACGACGTGATCTACGCGCCCGCGTTCGAGCGTGACCTGGAGCAACCGGTCGCCGGCAGCATCCCGGTCCCGCGCGCCGCCAGGCTCGTCGTCACCGAGGGGAACTACCTGCTGCTCGACCAGGGTGACTGGTCGCGCGTGCGGCCGCGTCTGCACGAGGTCTGGTACTGCGACCTCGGCCCCGAGGAGCGGGTGCGCCGCCTCGTCTCCCGCCACGAGCACTTCGGCAAGGACCGCGACGACGCCGTCGCCTGGGTGCTGGGCACCGACCAGCGCAACGCCGACCTCGTCGCCACCACCCGCTTCCGCGCCGACCTCGTCATCCCCGACGCCGTCATCCGCTCGGTCGGCGCCTCCGCGGAGGCGTCCGGCTGACCACGCCGCTCACCGCCCGAACCGAAACGATCGGGCGGCGTGTGAGCCTGTGCGTACCGCATCGGAGTGGACAGCCGAACCGAACGTGACTCGGTCAAAGTCTTGATCATCGATGTGGTTCGTTTTTCCTGAGATAGGGCGATATCTCCGCCATATCATCCGCGCATTCCGGGAGAGCACATGTCCGTTACCCGCTGTTTTGTCACCGCCATCCTCGCCGTCTCGGCGGTGGCGCTCGCCGCGCCGGCCGCGTCCGCCGACCCCGGCCCCGCTCCCGGCGCGATCCCGCCCTGGTCCCCGCTGTCCGAAGACTACGAGCCCTCCGGGACGCTGACCGTCAATAACGGCGACCGCACGGAGACCTGGACGTGGGAGCCCGGCCATCAGAGTTACCAGAGCTCCGAGAGCAGTTCCAGGCAGTCCAGGCAGAGGGAGTGACGGGGCCCCTCAGGACGTGCGGCATCCGGGTCTCGGAGATCGGGAGATGCGGCTCCTGCCCAAGCGGTTGAGCGCTCACGTGCCCGCCCGGTCCGCTTCCAGGTCGGCTTTCACGAGATCAAGTCACCGTTCCGTGCCGGTGGGCAGGTGGTAGGAGATGGGCTCGGACCACCGCTCGTCCTGCAGAAGGTGCGCGCGGGCGGTGGCGCGGTAGAGCCGTCCGGTTGTTCTGTGCTCGACGGTGATCGCGGGCCACACCGCCCGGCGGCACGTCGTGAGGGAGCCCGGCCCGTTGAGACGGTGTTGCGCGGAGAGCTGTTCCATCCGGATGGTGTGGTGCTCCGCGCGCGGGTGGTCGAGACACTCCAGTGCCTGCCGTGCCAGGATCAGGTGGGCCAGGATCTCGACGATCACCATGCCGTGGGCCTGGGCGAGCCGCAGCAGCTCGGTTCCGATCCTCAGCCGGTCGGCGGCACCGTCACCGTCACCGCGGAAGGTGTACAGGTGACGGGCGTTGAGCGCCCCCGCCAGAGCCTCCGGGTCCTTCAGTCGCCTGGCCATGGCCAGCGCCTCGTCGGCCGCCTTGGCGCCTCTCATCGCCTCATCGCCCTCGAAGCCCACGAGCTCGAAGGCGAGTGAGGTGAGCAGCGAGCACCGTGCCGCGCGGTCGCCCTCGGGCAGCTGGGAGAGCGTCTCCTCGATCACCCGGACGACCTCGGGAGAGTCCTCGCCGCCCCCCTCTGTGCGGTATGCCGTCGGCACGTCCAGGGCGCCGACGACCCGTGCGGTCAGCTCGTGGTCGGCGTGCGGAAGGGCCAGTTGGATCGCCCGTTTCCGCAGCTTCCTGGCCTCGTCCAGCTTGTTGCAGAGCGCCAGGGCCCTGACCCGTCCCACGAGCAGTTCCGGATCCTTCTCGTCCGTGAGCTCGATGGCCTGCCCCCAGAAGGAAGCCGCCTCGCGGTACGCGAAGCGCTGCTCGGCCCGCTCGGCGGCGAGCACGCAGTGGCGCGCGGCGGCTGAGGGCTCCCCGCCCGCGACGAAGTGGTGGACCAGGGCGGAGACCCCGCGCGGACGGAGCCGTTCGAGGGACGCGGCGACTCTGCCGTGGGTGCGGATCTGCCGCATGCGGGACATGTCATCGTAAAGCGCGTCCCGGGTGAGGGCATGGGTGAAGCGGAGCCCGCCGCCTTCGGGCTCGGCGAGCAGTCCGGCCGCCAGGGCCGTCTCGACCGCTTCCACGACGGGTTCCTCGCCGTTGCCGTTCAGATCTATCAGCACGTCGATGTCGAAGTCCCTGCCGATGACCGCCGCCTCGCTCAGCACCCCCCGCATGGACGCGGGCAGGCGGGCGAACCTGCGCCGGAGCACGTCACGCACTCCCGGGGGGACGGTCGACAGGGCGGCGTCCTCGCCCTCCGCGGCGATCAGGCGGGCGGTCTCACGCAGGAAGAAGGGGTTGCCGCCGGTGCGGCCGGTCACGGCGGCGAGCGTGCCCGGCGTCACCGTCGTGCCCGAGACGGCGGCCAGCAGGCTGCCGGCCGCGTCCTGGTCGAGCCCGTTCAGGACGATGCGGACCGGCTCGTGGCGGGCCAGCGCGGCCAGCGTCTCGGCCAGTCCGTCCGCCTCCTCCTCGCGGAAGGTGCCGACGATGAGGACTTCGGTGTTTCTCAGCTCGGAGGCCAGGTCCACGAGGGTGGCCAGTGTCTCCTCGTCGGCGCGATGTAAATCGTCAAGGACGAGCAGCAACGGCGAGACCCGGGCCGCGTCCGCGAAGTACACCGCGAGGTCGCGGCGGAGCCGGAACCGCTCGGAGGTGAGGTCCGCGTCGCCGTGGGCGGAGCGCGGAGCGTCCGGATCGGCGAGCAGCCGCCGGATCTGCGCGGCCACCCTGTCAGCGGGGGCCACCTGAGCGGTGAGGAGACGCAGAATCTCCACCCACGCCCATCCGGCCGGAGCCCCGCCGGTCTCCGGGCACCGGCCGACGGCGACCTGCCAGCCCAGGCGCGAGTATCCGGCCATGGCCGCCTTCACCAGGGCGGACTTCCCTATGCCCGCCTCACCGCTGATCAGCGCGATGCCCCGGGACATTCCGGAGAGCAGGCCCAGTTCTCTCTCCCTGCCGAAGATCTGGTCGCCGGTCTCCGGACCCGCAGCGCCCTTCGCCTCGCCGGCCTTCTCCGGCGGGAACCACGCGGTGGAGGAGGTCACGCGCTCCGACGATTCGTTCGCGGCGGCCGGTCGCGCTATCGCGGAGGATTGCGAGAGGATGTCGGCTTCCAGTTGTTGCAGCCTCGGGCTCGGGTCGATGCCGAGTTCCTCGACCAGGGTGTGGCGGGCCTGCCTGAGCGCGACGAGCGCGTCCCCCTGCCGGCCCTGGTTGTAGAGGGCGATCGCGAGCAGCCGCCACCCCTCCTCCCGCAGCGGGTGTTCGGCGAGGTGGGCGCGTAGGTCGGCGACCACGGCACCCGGCGAGTCGAGCGCGATCGCGGCGTTCGCGCGGTGCTCGACGGCCATGGCGTGCAACTCGTCCAGGCGGGTGATCTCGGGCAGCGCCCAGTCGGATGTGGTGAACTCGGCGTACGCCGGTCCCCGCCAGATCCCGAGCGCCATGTCGAATTCGCGCAGGGCCGCGCGGGTGTCTCCCGCGCCCAGGAACGCGGCTCCCCTGCGCACCATGTCCTCGAACCGCCAGGCGTCGACATCCTCGCTCCGGATGGCGTAACCGGGAGAGACGGTGACCAGTACCCGGGGCGGGACGCCCGTCGCGCGGCCCGATTCCAGGACGCGCCGTAGGTTGGAGATGTAGGAGTGCACCGAGGCGACGGCGCTTCCCGGAGGGTGGTCGCCCCACAGGTCGTCGATCATGCGCGCGGTCGGCACGACCCGGCCACGGGCGACCAGTAGCCGCCCGAGAACCGAGCGCTGTCGTGGTGCGCCGAGGTTCACCGGCCCGTCGGCGCCGACCACTTCGAACGCGCCAAGAATCCGAAACGCCACCATTAATTCCAACCCAGCATTGAGCGTCGGCAGGTCTGAACCTGGCACGTGCCATTTCCGGAGTTCGGACGCGGCGATGCCGGGGACTGCCGCGCGGGTGTGTCCACACCGCGTGACCGCCTCAGGACATCATTTTGGAGAGGTTCCTGGCGGGGGCGGCTCGTCGTAGTGGACGGACAGGCCAAGGTCGGACTGACATGACATGGGTGTCTTCCTGTGAGCGCAGCTTGGTTCTGGGGGCGACCCAAGCGGTTAGAACGCGGACAGGATCACCGATCATCCTTAAGGAAAGCTTGGAATCCACTACAAAGCGCTGGTAGCGGGCCTGCTGTCAGGGCGGTTCCAGCCACTCCCGGGCGCGTTCCGGTGCCGGTCCGCTGTGCGTCGCCGCTTCACCGGGCTTTTGGTGAGCTCGTCGACCGACGGCAGGCGCCGAGGTTTTCGAGGCAGGCCAGCCGGACGGGGTGGTCCCGTTCCACCATGCCGTCGAGCAGGTTCAGCGCCCGCTCCAGGAGCGTCACGGCCTCCTTGGGCCGGCCGCTCCCGCGCAGGGTCGCCGCGAGATTGTTCAGGGTCAGGGCCAGTTCGGGATGGTCCTCGCCCAGGAGCCCTTCCTTGATCGTGAGCACCCTGCGATAGGTCGCCTCGGCCGTTCCCAGGTCCCCCCTGGCGTACTGGAACGCGGCGAGGTTGTTCAGAGTCGACGCGACCTCGTAGTGCTCCGGCCCGAAGCACTCCTCGAAGACGGCGAGGGCGTCGCGCAGCAGCCGCTCGGCCTCCTCCTCCTCGCCGAGTTCGCGCAGGATCGCGGCGAGCGCCACCTGGTCGCCGGAGACCTCGGGGTGGGCGGGGCCGCGTACCAGCCGCCGGATCTCCACCGCGCGGCGGGCGAAGGGTTCGCCGAGCGCGTGGGTGCCGCGTGCGTGGTTCAGCCCGCCGAGATTGTGGTTGATGTCGGCGAGGTAGGGATGGTCCGTGCCGTGCAGGGCTTCGACGATCCGCAGAGCGCGCTGGTACGACCGCTCGGACTCGTCGAACCGACCGGTGTACTTGTGAAGTACCCCCAGGCTGTTGCAGACCCGGACGACCTCGAGGGAGTCAGGGCCGCAGGATGCCTCCGCCAGGACCAGAGCGTCCCTGAGCATCACGTCGGCGTCTCCGTAGCGCCCCCTGGTCCGCAGCAGATCGGCGTGGTCCACAGTCACCCGTAGCCGGACCTTCGGATCGCCCGTCCAGGTGGCCTTGGCAGCGCGTTCGAGGTGGCGTTCGGCCTCGTCATGGCGTCCAAGGCGCAGGCACAGCCGACTCGCGAGCAGCAGGGCGTCGGCGAGGTCGTCACCAGCGTCCGCGTGGCCCGCGCGGACGCCGTCGGTGAGATCGCGGACGGCGACCATGGCGCCGTCGTACGCCTCCGCATAGCGGCCTGCCCGCTCGTGCTCACGGGAGAGGTCGAGCTCCGTCATGGCGGTCCTGCTGGACCGTGTCTCTTCAGCCGTCATGCGAGTCGCGCCCCTGTGCCACCTCGATCGCCTCGGCGGGAGCCGCTTCGGCGGAGATCCCGTTCACCGACGGAGGAAGGAACCGCTCCAGCCGGATCGTCTGGGCGGCCACCAGGACGAGCAGTCCCACCAGCACCATGAAGAGCGCCGAACCGTAGCCGGCGCCGAGCGCCATACCGGCCAATCCGGGGCCGATGACGTAACCACTGGTCCAAGCGAGGGTGTACGCCCCGTTGTACCGCCCCCGGTTCGAGTCGTCGGCGAGATCGTTGATGATCGGCGGGATGGTCGGGGCGAGACAGGCCTCTCCGACGGCGAACAGCATCAGCGCGATCGTGAATCCGGTCAGGGCGATCCCGCCGCCTCCCAGCAGTGGGGTGACCAGTACCGTCACCCACGCCCCGGCCATCAGTACGGCACAGAGCGCGAACCCGCGAGTCCGGCGCCGACCGGTCATGAGACGGAGTACGAAGAGCTGGGCGACCACGACCATGCATGCCTGCACGATGAAGGTGAAGCGCAGGGCTCCGGCGTCGAGCCCGCCGACCTCGGTGGCGTAGATCGGATAGGCGGTGTAGAAGGCCACGAACCCGCACACGACCACGGCTACAACCAGAACCCAGATTCTCCGCAGTATCGGGTTCGAAACCACCTCGCGATACCCGCCCGCGACGGCGGTGATCGGCGTTTTCTGGATCTGTGGAGGATTATCCGTGAACCGGGCGATCAGTACGGCGAAGATCAGGAACGTCGCCGCGTCCAACAGGTAGAGGATCACGAAGCTCTGCAACGACGAGAAGCTCACCACGAACGCTGCCACCAGCCCTCCGACGCTGGCGCCGACGTTGATGGCGGCCTGCCGGACCGCGAAGACCTGTGCCCGCAGCTCCGCGGGCACCGAGCCGCCGAGAAGCGACTGGAAGGCCGGTGCCGTGATCGCGATGCCGAGCCCGTACACCCCGGCCGCGAGAAATCCCTGCCAGGCCGACTGGATGACCGCCAGACCCGCGGTTCCCGCGGCGACGATGACAAGGCCCGCCACGCTGGTCTGCCTCGCGCCGAAGCGATCCGCGAGCAGACCGCCGAGAGGGTTTCCGATGAGTCCCGCGGCCGCGATCATCGAGAAGATCGGCCCTGCCACGGCAAGGTCGATATCCCGCATGCGGTGTAGGTAGATGAGGAAGAAGGGCAGTGTCATCCCCGTGCCGAGCGCGGACACGGCATCGCCGCTGAGAATGAGCCAGGTCTGCCGTGGAAGACGTGGCAGCAATCCGCGCACCGGCATCCGTTTCACCTATCTTGCTTGTCGCCTGTGGTGGTCCGTGGATTCAGAAGGACCGTTCAACGTCGTAGATGATGTCTTTGAACCCGCTGTTCCTCGCCGGAACGTTTCCGGCGAGGAACAGCAGTCGATGATCGGCTGTTCTAGAGGACGGTCTCGCTGTGGTTGAGGGTCATGCCGTCTGCGAGGACGATCTCGCTGTGGTTGAGGGTCATGCCGTCCGCGAGGACGATCTCGCTGTGGTTGACGGTCATGCCGTCCGCGAGGGCGAACTTGCTGTGGTTGGTGGACAGACCGCGCGCCATTGGGATTCTCCTCAGGGAGGGGCCCCGCCCCAGTGTGCAGGGCCAGATGGTTTGACCCCGTCAGGTTGACCGACGCTCCTTGGCGGAGACTTGGCGTCCTGCGTACCGCCGCCTTGGCTCACAGCTTCCGAGGGCGACCGACGGGCCGGGACCTCGCTCGCTCATGCCGGGCACCAAGCTTCTGCCAAGTGCGATCGGTCCAATGAGGCCGGGCCCCGAGGGGAATCCGGCGAGATACCCGGATGACGGGATGCCCGCCGTCGACGATTGCCACTCCTCACCGGGATGAGCGGTCTCGCACTGGAGCGGGCGGCCGGGCCGAATGTGAATCGACCAGAGTCTTGATCATCGGCGTGGTTCTCTTTGCCTTTTATCAGGCAATATCACCAACGTACCGTTTACACCTTCTGAGGGATCAAATGTCCATTTTCCGTTATCTCGTCGCCGCTGTTCTCGCCGTTTCGACGGTGGCGCTCGCCGCGCCGGTCGCCTACGCCGACCCTGAGCCCCTGCCTCCCTGGTCCCCCCTGTCGGAGGACTACGAGCCCTCGGGCACGCTGACGGTCAGGAACGGTGACCGCACGGAGACCTGGACCTGGGTGCCCGGTCACCAGAGCTACCGGAGCACCGAGAGCAACTCCGGTTCGGTGCGTCGGAACAGGTAGAGCCGGGGATGCCGGAGTGCGCGCGGGGGTGCTCCCTCCAGTGGCGGTCACGTATGGTTTGTCAGCAAAGATCCACGATCTTGCGGATTTCCCATATCCTTTCCGGAGGCGAGAAAGGGTGAGGGTATGGCTGAGCAAGAGGCTGTTCCGGCGGGTATCGACCCGAATATTCCAAGTGTTGCTCGAATGTACGATTACTACCTCGGAGGGAAGGACAACTTCGCCTCCGATCGGGCGGCCGCGGAACAGTTCATGCAGGTGGTGCCCGGCATCCGCGAGATAACCCGGGCGAACCGGCTGTTCCTCTCGCGAGTCGTCGAACTGCTCACGGGCCAGGGCGTGCGGCAGTTCCTCGACATCGGGTCGGGGCTGCCGACGCAGGACAACGTGCACCAGGTCGCCCATCGCATCGCGCCCGACACCCGGGTGGTCTATGTCGACAACGACCCCATCGTCCTGGCGCACGGCCGAGCGCTCCTGGCGGACAACAACCTCACCTCTGTCGTCCAGGGCGACATGCGGGAACCCGAGAAGCTCCTGACGGACCCGCAGATCACAGACGCCATCGACTTCACCCAGCCCGTCGCCGTGCTGCTGATCTCGATGCTGCACTTCATCCCCGACGACGCACTGGTCACCCGCATCATCACCGCGATCCGCGAACGGCTCGTCCCGGGTAGCTATCTGATCGTCACGCACGCCTTCGAGGCCGAGGTCAGCGCCGAGGTGCACGAGGCCGGGCAGCAGGTCTACCGCTCGACCAGCGCGGGGGCTCTCACCTCGCGCGGCCCGAAACAGCTGGCCGAGCTGCTGAACGGAATGGATCTGCTGGAGCCGGGGATCGTCCCGGTCGAGGCGTGGCGTTCCGAGTACAACGAGTACGGAGAGAAGATCACCGTCGACTTCAGCAAGCCCGGCATCCTCGGCGTCGTCGGACGTAGTTGACCGCCTCCATCGGCTCCGGCAGGGTCCCCGGGATCTCGGGCCGGAGGCGACGGGAAGGTTCCCCGGTGACGGCGTACTCGACCCGGTCTGTACTCGGCGGAGCCGAGAATCGGTTGTGGCGAGCAGAACGAAGAGCGTCAGTCAGAGCGGCGGGTCTGTGGGCGGCGGGGTGGTAGCAGGGCGCAGTCACCGCACATGCCGCCGCCGGGCAGGCGGTAGTACAGGCAGCAGCTGCGACGGACGAAGCAGGGACGGCCGGGTACGGGCTCGGTCGGTTCGCCCGTGCCGCGCAGGAGATCCCGGTCCAGCAGTTCGCGGCCCAGCCGCACGGCCTTCGCGGTGAGGTCGGGCCGTCGACGGGTGACGGCGCCGACGGTTCCGACCAGTGCGGAGGCCGCATTGCCCCACAACAGCCCCGGCGCGATCTTCACGATCCGCCGGACTGCCGCGGCGAGCGGTTCCAGCGTCTCGGTCATGATGGCGCGGTAGACCGGTTCGGCGATCCGCGCGGGGTCGCGGATGCCCCAGCCGGACAGCCGGGTGGCCCGCAGCGGCAGCGGGTCGGGGGCCGGCCGCCAGTACAGGTGCCCGGGGGCCAGGTCGATGAGCAGGTCGTGCGCGACCACGGCACCGATGCACGGGGACCACAGACGGGCGGCCAGGCCCTGGAACAGGATCGAGGCGGCCACCCGGTGCTCGGCGGTGCCCAGCCGTCCGGCCATGTCGTGGATTCTCGCCTCCAGGACGCCCGGATCGGTCCACAGATCGGTGAACGGCCGCCATCCGGCCTCGGCCTCGGCCGCCTCGACCTCGAAGTAGCCGCCGATGGTGCGGACCTCGACGATCGCTCCGGCGACCGCGGCCGGAGCGGCGGGCAGCAGTCCGGGCGGAGCACCGCCACGTGAGTCACACGGCATGGCGATCGTCTTCCTCGTTCCGCCGTCACATTCGCTGCCATGGTCGCATGACCCGCGCGGTCCTTCACGGGCCTGCCCATCGCGGGCCGGCGTACCGGAGTTGGGAATGGGCGGGTGATAAGTGTGGGGCGGGGCTGAGCTCCGGGGTGTGGCAGAGCAGGTCACAGTGGACGCGAAGGTGTCGGCCGGCTGTATGCCTATCGAGTTGAGGGGCGAATCCGGTAGCGAAAGAGGTTCGGTCCCGAGATGTGCTCTGAACGGTTCGAATTTCGCTCGACTGGAATTCGTGCCTGTCGTGATGCGTATGACTTCAGAGGCAGTTGAGGATTTGCCGAAAACGCATACGCCGCCTCCTGCGCTCCCCTAGCCTCTGCTAGGTCGTACCATCCGCCCCTCAAAGGAAAACGGCATGGCACAGTCGTGGGCCGAGTTGCCGACGTGTCGTGTCGTGTGGGCGTGCGGGGTGAGTTCCGCAGTCGTCATGTCGCGGACCGGCGCGTTGCCCGAAGGTTCCCCCGCGATATTCAGCTACCTCGCGGGCGGGGGGCGGACCGTCGCGGAAACGGTCGCCGACGTACTTCATGAACTGGAAAGAAACGTCGTCGATCTTTTCCCGGCCTGGCTACCCGGTGCCGAGGGCATCGACGGTCCGGGGGGCGCGGCCGTGCCCGCCGTGCGCGAACTCGCAAGGCGGGCAGCGTCCGGTCATCGGCACCTCGCCCCTTTCCTGATGGATCTCGCCGCGCGGTCCCTGACAGGTGCGGTGCCCCGTGGTCACCCCGGCATGACCGAGGTGCGCGCCGCCGGGCTGGCCTTGGCGTTCGCCGCGAGTCTCGGTCGTCCCCGTACCTCGATACTGGTCCAAGTGCCGGAGGGGCTCTCCGCCGCCGAGGAGGAGACGCTGGTGGCGGCCGGTGAGTGGCTTGTCCAGCGCGGTGGGCTCGGTGTCTGGCTCACCGGGGCCGCGCTGGTCACCGTCGACCGGATCCAGACGGTGACCGTACGGTCCGAGCCGCTGCGACACGTCTCCGTTTCCTCGGCCACGGCGGGGCTTCCGCATCCGTTCAGCCCCGTGGAGTCCGCACTGGAGCGGGCGCTCAGCTCTCATGGGTGGGCCGCGGGGCGGGCCTGGAACCAGACCTACCAACCGCACCCGCTGGTCAACCCCATCCGGGTGGACCTGTGCTGGCCGGACGAGCGCTGCGTCGTCGAGCTCGACGGCCCGGAACATCGCCGCCCGGGCAGGCTCGCCGACGACCTGGCGCGGGACGCGCGGCTGGGAAGGGACGGTTACGCGGTCCTGCGCTTCACCAATGAACGCGTCATGGCCGACATGCCGGCTGTGCTCCGCGAGCTGAAGCAGTTTCTGCAAACCCACCGCACGCGCGAAGGACAGGGATATGCCGGGAACAGAACTCACACTCTCCGAGACAGCGGCGCTGGTGGTGTTGATGGTCGAGGTGAATGAGATCTCCAACCCCGATCTTAAGAAACGTTACGGCCTGACCCTTGACGGGAAATCGCGCCTGAAACTGAACGATCTCAAGCTCGTGCAGAGCCGGAAGGCAGGCCGGGCGTTCGTTCATCTCCTGACCGACCAGGGCTGGGCCAGGATGGCCGAGGAGATCCGATCCGGCATTCCCGTGCCCAGTGGCGCGGCCGGTGCGATGAACCGTGCACTGCTGTTCTGGCTGCGTGGTTTCCTGGCGAGGACCGGCCAGAGCCCGGCCGACATCTTTCCCGTCAAAGACGATCCGGTCGAGGCCGGGGACGTCACCGCGCGCATCCGCGCCGCCTACACCGAGCTGGCCGCCGAGCCCGGCGCCTCGGTCGGCCTGGCGCGGCTGCGACCGCTGCTCGGCGAGTTCACCAGAGCCGAGGTGGACGGTGCGCTCAAGGGGATGATCCACCTGCCGGGCGTGAGCATCATGCCCGAGCACAACCAGAAGACCCTCACCCCCGAGGCCAGGGCGGCGGCGGTGACCATCGGCGACCAGGACAAGCATCTGATCTCGATCGAGGCACGATGAACAGCCGCGAACTGAAAGCCCTTCAGGCGCTCAGGTTCAACTGGGCCGAGGGCCCGGAAGACGTGTGGAGCCCCTCGCCCTTCCACGTGGAGGGCCTGAACCCGAACGTGGAACGCGGCATTCTCGGCGGGATCGTCGACGTGGCCGCCGGGAGCGCCACCAGCCCGATCGGTCTGGTCCTGCGCGGTCAGCGAGGCTCGGGCAAGACCCACCTGCTCGGCTGGACCAGGGAAAGGATCCAGCGGGAGAACGGCTACTTCTTCCTGGTCAGCCTGCTGGACGCGCGGACCTTCTGGGAGAGCACGCTGATCTCCATGCTCGACGGCCTGCTGCGGGACGGCAGCGAGGGGGAGAGCCAGGTCAAGATCCTGCTCCGGCGGCTGGCGGAACTGGCCGACGTGCCGCGCTGGGCGCAACGCGAGGTGATCGGGAACCGTCTGGTGACGCGCGAGGGGCTCGACGCCTTCGCGGCCGGTTTACGTAAGTTCGATGTCCAGGTCGGTAAGGGGGCCAAGGACAGCCTGCGCGCGCTCGTGCTCTATGCCAGTGCCGACCACGGCATGCAGGACATCGGCGACGGGTTTCTCTCCGCGCTGCCCGAGGAGGAGCCGGGCGAGCGCGCGGCCTGGGGAATCCGGCAGTTCCCGAAGACGCCACAGGAGATCGTCAAGGACCTCTCCCGCCTCCTGGCGCTGACCGGGCCGTCCGTCGTCGCCGTCGACCAGATCGATGTGCTCGTGGCGCAGTCTCCGGTCAGCGGTGAGGGAACGGCAGTACACGACTGGCACGACCTGATCGTGGTCGACCAGGTGGCCGGTGGCCTGATGGCGCTGCGCGAGGTCACCCGCAGGACCCTGACGATCGTCTCCTGCCTGCAACAGACCTGGACCCTCATCGAGAAGTTCGCCACCGCCACCGCGCGCGACCGGTTCCGGCCGATGCCCGACCTGCAACCGCTCCCCGACGCCGAGGCCGCTCGCGCCCTGGTCGAGAAGCGGTTCACCACCCGGTTCGCCGAACTCGGCTACGAGCCGCCCTACTCGACCTGGCCGGTACGGGAGGCCGTGTTCGGCGATGCCGACGAGTTCACCCCGCGACAGCTCCTGATGAGGATCGACGCGCACATCGAGGCATGCCTGAACGACGGAGAGGTGCGGGAACTGGAGCGCCTCGGCCAGACTGCCGATTCGCATCGGGCATCTGCCCCCGATGACCGCCTCAGCGCCATCGACTCCCGCTTCGCCGAACTCCGGCAGAAGGCGCGCGTGACCGACGCCCTGGACGCCACCGTCGAGGACGCCGTGATGCCCGCCCTGCTGGCGGCGGGGCTGTCGGCCTGGATCGACGGGCTCGGCGGGGCGGGACGTGAGTTCAGCGTCGACCCGCCACCCGGTAGGAAGCCTCCGCTGCACGCCCGGCTGCGGCACACCTTGGACGAGGAGACCGAGGACGAGGCGCACTGGGCGTTCCGCGCCATCGCCGCCACGAATGCGATCGCCGCGCTGAGTCGCCTGCGGACCGCCTCGGTGGCGGCCGGACTGAACACCGAGGTCCCCAGGCGGAAGCTGTTCGTCCTGCGTACGATCCCCTGGGCGAAGGGACCCCGAACGATCGAGGCCGTGACCGCGTTCGAGCGGGCGGGGGGCAGGGTGCTTGCGGTGAGCGAGGAGGATCTCGGCGTCTTGGCCGCGCTGCGTGAACTGTACGCGGAGAACCCGCCGAACCTGCGGGCCTGGCTCGCCGCGCGGCGGCCGGCGGGCGAGGTCGCGCTGTTGCGCGAGGCCCTTGGTGACACCGGCACCGAACCTGTCGAGCAGCCGGCCGCCGACCCCGTGGACACCAAGGCGACCACGCCGTACATCCCCCTCGGCGACACCGTTCCCGGCGGGCGAACCGTCGGGATCGAATTGGAGGCGCTGCGGAAGCACGCCGTGATCTTCGCTGGAACCGGGTCGGGGAAGACGGTCCTCATTCGCCGCCTGGTCGAGGAATGCGCGCTCCAGGGAGTCTCGGCGATCGTGCTCGACCCCAACAACGACCTGGCACGGCTCGGGGACGGCTGGCCGGAACAGCCCTCGGGGTGGGGGCCCGGTGATCGGGAGAAGGCCGCCGCCTACCTGGCCGCCACCGATGTCGTCATCTGGACACCCCGCCGGGTAGCCGGACGGCCGCTCAGTTTCCAGCCGCTGCCCGATTTCACGGGCCTCGCCGCGGACCCCGACGAGTTCGGCGCGGCGGTGGACGCCGCCGTCGCCTCGCTCGTGCCGCGTGCCAAACTCGACTCCAAGATGGTCAAGGCCCAGCGCGGGCAGGCCGTGCTCCGGGAGGTCGTCGCGCACTACGGGCGCGCGGGCGGACAGGGGCTGCCGGGTCTCATCGGGCTACTGGCCGCTCTGCCGGACGGGGTGAGCGGGCTCGACAAGGCCGAGCAGATCGCCGCCGACCTGGCGCAGACCCTGAAGGCGGCGATGGTCATCGACCCTCTGTTCGCCGGTACCGGAACTCCTGCGGATCCCGGTGTCCTGCTCACTCCACCACCGGGCAAACGGGCACGGGTCTCGGTGATCAGCTTTGTCGGCCTGCTCTCGGACGAGCAGCGCCAGAGCTTCGTCAACCAGTTGCAGATGGCGCTGTTCGCCTGGATCAGGAGGCATCCGGCCGGTGACCGCCCGCTGGGTGGCCTGTTCGTG
The DNA here is from genome assembly GCF_040678965.1 of Streptosporangium sp. NPDC049248. NCBI lineage: Bacteria > Bacillati > Actinomycetota > Actinomycetes > Streptosporangiales > Streptosporangiaceae > Streptosporangium > Streptosporangium sp. NPDC049248. The sequence goes on along the minus strand of NZ_JBFAQY010000037.1, from coordinate 48,136 downwards.
ATGGACGAGGCGCAGACCTTCGCGCCGTCCGGTGCGATGACCGCCTGCACGCAGAGCACGCTGATGCTGGCCGCCCAGGCGCGCAAGTACGGCCTCGGCCTGGTGTTCGCCACCCAGGCGCCCAAGGGGCTGCACAACATGATCCCGGGAAACGCGGCGACCCAGTTCTTCGGCCTGCTCAACGCTCCCGCCCAGATCGAGGCGGCCAAGGAGGTGGCCCGCGCCAAGGGCGGCCGGGTCGACGACGTCTCCCGGTTGACGGCCGGTCAGTTCTACCTGGCCGCCGAGGGGACCGCTTTCACCAAGGTACGGGTGCCGCTCTGCCTGACCCACCACCCCAAGGCTCCCCTGACGGCGGAGGAGGTCGTCAGCAGGGCGAGTATCCAAAGTCCCCAGGTGTGATGACCATGAACGTCGGCGGCGGCGACACGGCCGAATGATCTTTAAATGACCGGGGGTCTCACGGCGTGGTGCGAGTCGACCGGGATTCACCGGACGCGCCCCGACTCGCTCATGCCGTGACCGGCGACGCCGCACCCCGAGGACGAAACAAGTTCAATGATCCACAACCGGGTCGCAAGTCCTCGTCGTTACCGTGATCGCCGGTCACATCCTGTTGACGGGCAAGGAGAAAATCAAGGTGGCAGCGGTGAATCACGTGCTTCGGACCGCTCGGCGGCGGATGAACACCTACCTGCGCGAGGGATCGGACACGTTGAACCTGTCGGGTCTCGGCCTGGTCCAGGTGCCCGAGGAGGTGGCCGAGCTTCCCGGTCTGCGGGTGCTGTGCCTGGAATCCAACTGGTTGACCGAGATTCCCCGGTTCCTGACCGACCTGCCCACGCTGACCGAGCTCGACCTCGGGCACAACCGTACGCTGACCGCCCTGCCCGAGTGGATCGGCGAGCTGACCGGACTGGTCCGCCTCGATGTCGGGGTGACCGGACTGCGCCGCCTTCCCGACTCGATGCGCGAGCTCACCGGCCTCACGGAACTCGACCTGAACAACCTCCATGACCTGGAGGTGCCCGAGTGGATCGGCGACCTCACCCGGCTCGCCAGGCTCAGTATGTGGTACGCCGGGCCGGACTGCTTCCCGGCGTCGATGGCCCGTCTCACCGCCCTCACCCGGTTGGACCTGGCATACAGCCGGCCCGCCGACCTCTCTCCGTGGTTGGGCGAGCTGACCGCTCTGGAGCGTCTCGAGATGCAATCCGTCCCACTGACCGGCGGCCTGCCGGAGTCAGTCGGGAACCTCACCGCCCTCACCTCTCTCAGCCTGTGGAACACCAAGCTGAGAGAGCTGCCGGAGTCGATCGGCAGGCTCACCGCCCTCAGGTCCCTCAACCTGGGTGTGAACGAGCTGACCGCCCTTCCCGAGTCGATGCGGACCCTCACCGCCCTGACCAGTCTCGATCTGCGGAGAAACCGGCTGGCCGAGCTGCCGGAGTGGCTGGGTGAGCTGACCGCGCTCACCGAACTGCGCCTGGACGGCAACGACCCCAGGCCCCAGGTCCCGGCCTCGCTGCGAGCACTCGCGCGGACCAACCCGGAATGGCGCCGCTTCCTGGCCAGCCGCACCCGGTGAGCCTTGAGGAGGATGCCGCCCGGATCGGGGCGGCATCCCGTGAAGCCCTTGTCGATCCTCGCGATGAGAACCCATTAGAGGTCGAAGGCGCGTCGACTCAGGGGTACAGCGGACTTGAGGAGACGGGCGGCGGACCTCAGCCGGGAGTGCCCGGGGTGCTCGGCGGCGGCGGGGGCGGGGGCGGTGGGGGAGGCGGGGTGCCACCTCCACCGCCACCTAGGCCTCCGTGCTCTGGTTCGCCACAGTCGTGAATGGGGTTGCACACGGGGGGCATGGCGAAGGCGGAACCGGCGGTGAGCGCCTGCGCGCCGCCGAGTGCGAAGAACATCGCGATGACCGCGATGGCCTTGTGCTTTCTGTTCATGAGAGGTCCTCCTTTCGTCGTCGAGGATGATCGATGGTCTTTCGATCGGCTTGAAGACGTCTTGGAGGTGGCTGCAATCGGCTCGGGACCAGCGCATTCTGTACTGGAACGCCGCCGGGCGGGCATCGGCGGACCTGGTCCCACGAGGGCACAGTGGCCCGTTCTCCTCGCGCCGGCGGGGACTTCCGGCGGCGGAAGGTCAGGAGAGGCAGCCGACGTAGGCGAGGGCCTGCTTCAGCAGGGTGCCCTGGCCGCCGAGCATCTCCTGTTGCACCAGTGGTGACGAGGCCTCCTCGGGAGTGAACCAGACGAGGTCGAGGGCGTCCTGCCGGGGGCGGCAGTCACCCGCGACCGGGACGACGTAGGCGAGGGAGACCGCGTGCTGCCGGGGGTCGTGATAGGGCGTGACGCCCTGCGTCGGGAAGTACTCGGCGATGGTGAACGGCTGCGGAGAGGCGGGGATGTTGGGCAGCGCGGTCGGGCCGAGGTCCTTCTCCAGATGGCGGATGAGCGCGTCGCGGACCCGCTCGTGGTGCAGCACCCGGCCGGAGACGAGGGCGCGGCTGACCGTTCCGTCCGCTCCGATGCGCAGCAGCAGGCCGACACGCGTGACCGTTCCGGCCTCGTCGACTCGCACCGGCACGGCGTCGACGTAGAGGATCGGCATTCGTGCGCGGGTCGACTCCAGCTCGTCGGGAGAGAGCCAGCCGGGCGTGGTTTCGGTCATTTCGGTCATTGATCGATCGTACTTCGCGGCGGGCTCGGAAACGCGTTTCGCCCCTGGCGACCTGCCGAAAGTCGGGGCCGGGTGCGCGCCCGGGAGCCCGCGCACCCTGCCGCCGTACGCGAGCGGCTCGGCCCGATGCGCTCAGGACGGACCGGGCGCTCAGGACCGGCGGGGGCCGATCACGCTTCCGGCCGGTTGGGAACCCGCGGGATCGTCGGCGGGGTGGGCGGCCGAGGCGAACACCTCCGGGGGACGGGGCCGGACGTGCCGTCGGCGCCGCGCCCGCCACTAGACTTGATCCCGTGGACGACGAGCCCGAGGCAGAGATCGGTGCACCGCTCCCCGCCACCGCCTACACGGTTCTGGGCGTTCTGTCGGTCCTCGACGAGGAGCTGTCCGCCGCCGAGATCAAGGTCCGGTGCGACTACACGCTGCGCTGGTTCTACTGGTCCCCCGCCATCAGCCACATCCGCCGGGAGCTGCGGAGACTGGGGGACCTGGGGCTGGTGACCGAGCGCGAGGTGACGATCGGCAGGGTCAGGCGGAGCACCCTGTACCAGACCACGGAGCGCGGTGAGGAGGTGCTCCGGCAGTGGGTCTCCAGCCCGCCGGTCGACGAGCCGGTGATGCTGAAGAACCCCGCGCTGCTCCGGGTCTACCTCGGCAGGTTCACCGAGCCCTACGAGCTCGTCAAGGTCCTCGACGACCGGCTGGAGCAGCTGGAGGAGCAGATCAAGGACCTCGTCTGGGGCAAGAGGCGCAGCCACGAACTCGGCCTCGACGAGGAGGAGCGTGTCCAGTACGGGAGCGCGCTCGGCGACTACCTGCTGCGCGCCGCCCACTTCGAGTACGGCAACGTGCGCCAGTTGCGCGATCGCATCGCCGACTACGACCCCGACCATCCGGAGCTGAAGGTCACCCGCCCCAAGGGCCTGCTCCGGCGCCGCCTGCGTCAGCAGGACGCGCCGCCGGAGGACCTGCCCGACCAGTGACGTGGCGGATATGACGACGGGCACACCGGTATGACGCGCGACCGGAGGACGCGCCGGTGGACCGGTGCGGTGGACGGTCAGTTCTCCTCCGAGACCACCCCCAGGTACGTCCCGTAGACACCGAGCCGCTCGCCGTCACGCTCGATCTCTCCGAGCAGCCGGCTGCGCGGGGAGTTCTGGCCGCCCAGCGGGAGCACGCTGAACCGGACGTGGACGGGCCGGGAGGTCTCGGGGTCGGTGATGTCGACCCAGACCGCGACGGTGCCCTTCACCTCGTCCTGCTCGACCTTCGTCACGCGGTGCCGCGAGGTCAGTTCGAGAAAGGTGTGCTCGCCGGTCAGGTCGAACCGGACGGGTGCGCACAGCTCCCCCTGCCGCGGCGGAATGCACAGACTGATCGCCATCACTCGGCTCCTTCATCATCTTGGTCGCGCAGGAAACGGGTCACCGCGTCGGCGAGGCCGCGGGGGTTGCTGGTCTGGATGGTGTGCCCGGCGTCGGGAACCCGTTCCCAGCGGGCTCCGGGGATGAGCGCGGCGAGTTCCGCCGCCCCTTCGTCGCCGAACACCCGGCTGCGCTCGCCGCGCAGCACCAGGGTGGGGCAGGTGATCCGCGCGGCGGCCCGTCGCAACTCGTCCGGAGAGGCGATTCGCCCCATACTCGGCTGGAACTGCGTCGTGTCGTGCTTCCAGGTGAGCAGGCCGTCATCGGTCCAGGTCAGGTTCTGCGCCACCCCGGACGTGGCGGCCTCCCGGGTACGCGGCAGCACGCCGGAGAGGAAGGCGTCGGCCTCGTCGAGGTCGGCGAAGAGCGGGCGCCGGGAGATCAGCTCGTTGACGGACCGGCCCGCCGCGGCGTCGATGTCGGGGCCGACGTCGACCACGACCAGCCCGGCCAGCACCGCCGGGCGCCGGGCGGCCCAGACCAGAGCCGCCATGCCGCCCATCGAGTGCCCGACCAGGACGACCCGCCGGGCACCGAACCTCGCGGTCACCGTGTCGAGGTCCGCGGCGATGGCGTCGGTGCCGTACCCGCCCGGCCCCGCCCAGTCGCTCTCCCCGTGCCCGCGCAGGTCGAGCGCGACGCAGCGGCCGAGCCGCCGCAGCAGCAGCCCGACAGCGTCGAAGGAGTGCGCGTGCAACCCGCCCCCGTGCAGGAACAGCAGCAACGGTTCGGTGGCCGGGCCGGGCCACTCCAGGTAGTGCAGTCGCACCCCGTCGTCGGCCCGTACGACGCCCTCGGCGGGGAGCACCACGTCGGCGGGGTCGATCCCGGCGGCCGAGGCGAGCGTGGTGAGCCGTTTGAACTCGCTGGTGAAGGAGTGCATCCGCAGCGTGCGCACCGAGGGCCGCCGCCCGTGCGGGACGGCCGCCGTGCCGGTCGTCCCGCTCACAGGCCCGCCGGCCGGGTACCGATCACCTTCTCCTCGGCCAGGACCCGGATCTCGTCCTCGCTCATCCCGAGGATGCCGGTGAGGATCTCCTCGTTGTGCTGGCCCAGCAGGGGCGCCGGGGTGCGGAACCACGGCTCGGTGACACTGGCGAGGCGGAACGGCAGCCCGGCGGTCAGGAACTCCCCGGTCGTCGGATGTGCCGACGGCTCCCAGAACCCGCGGGCGGTGAGCTGCGCGTCGGTCAGCAGGTCGGCGGCGGGACTCACCCGCGCGGCGGCGACCCCGGCCGCCCGGAGCCGGTTCACCGCGTCGCCCACGTCGACGCGCGCGCTCCACGAGCCGATCGCCTCGTCCAGCTCGTCGCCGGCCGCCCGACGGCCCGGCTCGTGGGCCAGGTCGGCGCGGTCGGCCAGGTCGTCCCGGCCGAGGAGCCGGGCGAGCGCGGGCCACGCGTCGTCGCCGAGTACGGCCAGGGCCACCCACTCGTCGTCCCCGGCGCAGCGGTAGACCCCCTGCGGGCCGGCACCCGGGCCGCGGTTGCCGTCGCGCCGCGGTTCCCGGCCGTTGGCGCTCGCCTCCAGCAGCGCCTCGGCCGCGACGTTGAGCGCCGCCTCGACCATCGTCGACTCGACCTGCATGCCGGCTCCGGTGGTGTCGCGGACCTCGAACGCGGCGATCGAGGCGAACGCGGCGTGCAGGCCGGCGAGGGGGTCGCACACGCCGCGGGGGATCAGCGGCGGACCGTCGGCCGCGCCGGTCATCCACGCCATGCCGCTGGCCTGCTCCATCGTCTGGGCGAAGCCCACCCGGTCGCGCCACGGCCCGTCGAGGCCGAAGGCGGGCATCCGGATCATCGTGGCGCGCGGGTTGGCCGCCCTGACCGCGTCCCACTCCAGCCCGAGGTTTCCCATCACCCGGGGGGAGAAGTTCTCGATGACCATGTCGGCGGTGGAGATCAGGCGCAACGCCACCTCGCGGGCCTGGGGCAGGCTCAGCTCCAGGGTGAGGTCGAGCTTGTCGCTGTTGTTGCAGAGGAAGAACAGGCCCCACTCCCACCACTGGTCGACGGTCGGGGGACGGCCGCCGGAGAAACGCATCCCGTCGGGGCGGCGCAGCCCCTCGACCTTGATGACCTCGGCACCCAGCGCGGCGAGGGTCTGGGTGGCCGAGGGACCGGCCCAGAAGGCGGTGAAGTCCACGACCCGCAGCCCCGCGAGCGGACGGGCCGACGCGTCGGCCGCGTTCTCGGCCGCCGGGGCGCGGTCCCGGGCCGGCCAGCTCACCTGGCCGTCGTGCGCGCCGGGGGCCGGCACCTCGCCGGGGCCGACGGTGTCGAACGCGCCGCTGCGGTAGGGAACCCGTGGCTGCAGGCTGCCGCTCGCGTTCTTGACGAAGACGCCGCGCTCGCGGAAGTGGTCGATCTCGGTGATCGTGGTCGGGGTGCCGATGGGCGCGACGGGGATGCGCAGCGCGGAGGCGAACTCCACGATCTCGGCCGTGGTACGGGTGGCGGCCCAGCTCGCCACCATCTCGGCGAACTCCTCCCGCCGCCGCAGGCGGCCGGCGAATGAGGCCAGGTCGGCGTCCTCGACCAGGTCGGCCCGGTCGATCAGCACCAGGAAGTCGGCGAACTGCTGGGCGGTGATGGTGCAGAACCCGACCAGGCCGTCGGCGGTGGGGACGATCGAGGGCAGTTCGAGGTTCCTCGGCGGCAGGCCCTGGCCCCCGTCGGGGAGGCCGGCCGCTACCGCGGACAGGCCGCCCATCGTGATGACCATGGCCTCGAACGTCGACACGTCGACGACGTCGCCCTGTCCGGTCCGCCTGCTCCGGCGCAGCGCGGCGGCGGCGGCGACGGCGGCGTAGGAGCCGGCCACCCACTCACCGATCCGCCCTCCGGCCTGCAGCGGCATCTCACCGGGCCAGCCTCGGCCGCCGATGGACCCGCACATCGCCTGCAGTACGAACTCGTTGACCGGCAGGCCGGCCTCGGCGTAGGGCCCGTCGAGACCGAAGGGGGTGATCGAGACGACCACCGTCGTGGAGCCGGGGGGCAGCAGCCGGCGTACCGCGTCGACGTCCCAGCCCGCCGACCCGTCGGTGACGACGAGATCGACGTCGGAGAACAGTTCCGTGGTGCCGGACAGCACGGACTTCTTGCCCGCGTTGAGGTAGCCGAACAGCGCGCCGCTCTCGCCGTCGGCGGCGGGCCGGAAGCCCGACACGCTCCACCGGCGCATCGGATCACCTTCCGGTGGCTCGATCTTGACCACCTCGGCGCCGGCGTCGGCGAACATCTTTCCGCAGTAGGAGGCGGCGATGCCCGCCGAGATCTCCAGGACTCTGAGTTCGGCGTAGGGGGTGCGCTGCGTCATCTCTACCTCGCGTGGTGAAGTCGGGGGGATACGGCGCCCGCCCGCGGGAGGAGGCGGGCGGGCGGCCGATCAGTGGGGGTCAGGCGTCCTGGCGGGTGCGGGCCTGACCGAACCGGGTCATCCGGGCCCAGGCGTCGCGGTCGCGCTGGCTGGCCTCGCGGCCGACATGGGTGACCACGTCGACGTCGGTGGCCTGCGACCGGAGGTATCCGGCGGTCGCCTGCTCCCGGGGGATGTGCTTGAAGGGGTCGAAGGAGTAGGCCTTCATCGCGTTCTCATGGGTGATCTTGTTGATCACCGAGTCGGGCAGGTGGCCCATCGTCTCGATGACGTCCTCGGGCGCGAAGGGCCAGTTGCTGTCCGAGTGCGGGTAGTCCGACTCCCAGAACACGTGGTTCTCGTTGAAGTGGTCGATCAGTTGGGGGCCGACCTTGTCGGTGATGAAGCAGGTGTAGAGGTGCTTCTTGAACACGTCGGTCGGCCCGGTGTAGCCCTCGGGGAAGGTGGCGTTGGTCCAGCCGGAGTGGCGGTTGAGCACGTGCTCGGAGCGCCAGAGGAAGTAGGGGATCCAGCCGATGTCGCCCTCGGTGAGGGAGAACTTCAGGTTGGGGAACTTACCCCAGAACTCTGCCCAGATCAGCTCAAGCAGGGTGTACGTGCTCATCATCGACGAGATGGACATCGCCACGCTCGGCGGCGCGTCGGTGGAGATCATCGGCATCCGCGAGGACGAACCGACGTGGCAGCAGAGCACCGTGTTGTTGTCCGAGGCCGCCTTGAACAGCGGGTACCAGTAGTCGGTGTGGATGCTGGGCATGTTCAGCGCCTCGGGGTTCTCCGAGAACGTGACGGCGTGGCAGCCCTTGTCGGCCAGCCGCCTGATCTCCTTGGCCGCCTCCTCCACGTCGAACAGCGGCAGGATCCCGCACGGGATGAAACGGCCGGGGTGGGCGCCGCACCACTCGTCGACGTGCCAGTCGTTGTACGCCTTGATCATGATCAGGTTGAGGTCGCGGTCCGGGCCCTGGTTGAGCACCTGCCCGGAGAACCCGGTCCAGTTCGGGAAGTTCAGGCCCGCGAGCTGGCCGCCCGCGTTCATGTCCCGGACCCGCTCGTCGACGTTGAAGCAGCCCGGCCGCATCTCGTCGTAGCTGCTGGCGTCGATGTTGTACATCTCACGGGGCTTGCCGGCCACCGCGTTGAGGCCCATGTTCCGGCCGCGCAGGTCGCCGTAGTACCACTGCTGGACCCCGTCGTCCTCGATGATCACCTTGGGGGCCTGGTCCTTGTACCGCTGGGGGACATGGGCGTGGAACATGTCCGCGGGCTCGGCGATGTGGTCGTCGACGCTGATCAGGATCAGATCGTCCTTGTTCATTTCAACCTCCGTTGGCTGGTCCTGCCTGGCAGGACGGATGAGGGGACACGGCCTGGACGCTTTTTCCGGGTACGGGCCTTCGGACGCGGGCCGGGATCGATCGGGAGGCGTGGGCGGGACGGCCGAGGGCTCAGGCCCGGTCCCGTACCGGCCGCCACGTCGCGAGGAGCAGGACGGCCGCGCCACCCACGCCGACGAGAAGGGCGACCGCCAGCCCGGCCCATCCGTCGGCGAGGGCGTCGATTCCCAGCACCGCGTCGAGCGAGGCTCCGCCCGGACCGGCGAGGGCGACCGCGAGGCAGGTCACCGCGAGCAGCAGTACGTACTCGTAGCCGTCCTTGAACACGAAGAAGCCGTTGCGGGCGTGGGCGGCGAGCCCGGCGACGACCGCGACACCGACCAGCGCGCCCGCCGCCATCGGTGTCAGCAGTCCGATCGCGAGCGCCGTGCCCGCCGCGACCTCCACCGCGACCGACATGACGGCCTGCAGCTTGGGATGGCGCATGCCCAGGCCCGCGAACCAGCGGGCCGTTCCGGCGAGCTTCCCGCCGCCGAAGGCGTGGTTGAGACCGTGCACGATGAAGATCACTCCGACCGCGACACGGATGAGGAGGACGGCACCGTCCGTGGTCCCCATCAGTCGCTGGCCGGGAGTGGCTTGGCCTCTTTGAGGACGAGGTCGGTCTCGCCGTCCGACAGCGAGCCCGCACCGCCCACGGTCACCAGCACCTCGACGGCGTCGTCGCCGGGGTGGGTGTAGCGCTTGCCGAGCAGTGACCCGCGCATCCGCTCGGCGACCGGTGTCGTCTCCGCCGCGCCGGACGCGTCACGTCCGAGCATCGGGACGCCGCCGCAGCAGAGCGACAGCGGGCGCGTTCCCGGCCGGATGACGATGACCTCGGTGGCGCACACCTGGCTTTTCAGGCGCAGCCCGGCGCGGAGGCCGACGGCCTCGGTACTCATGATCGACTCCTTCGTTGAATGGTTGCCCGCGCGGCTCTCCGCGGGTTCGGGGAGTGGCTCAGCCCGCCACGGGAGGGCTGAGCCAGGCGACGAGATGGCGGCGGATGATCTTTCCCGTCGGCGTGTAGGGAAGCTCGTCGCGGAAGACGACCTCGTCGGGTGTCCGGGAACCGCGCAGCAGGCCGCGGACGTGCGCACGTAGCTCCGCGGCATCGGCTTTCGCGTCCTCGCGGCGGACGACGACCGCGACGAGCCGTTGACCCCACTCGTCGTCGGGCACGCCGACGACCGCGGCCTCCGCCACCGCCGGGTGGGTCAGCAGTGCGTCCTCCACCTCCGCGGGCGCGATGTTCTCTCCGCCCCGGATGACGGTGTCGTCGTTGCGGCCGCTCAGGAACAGGTAGCCGTCCTCGTCGAGGCGGGCGAGGTCGCGGGTGGGGAACCAGCCGTCGGCGTCCAGCACCGAGCCCGCTCCCCGGTACTCCCCGGACACCTGCTCGCCGCGGACCCACAGCTCACCGGTCGTCCCAGGGCCGAGGACCGATCCGTCGTCCGCCCGGATCTGCGTCTCGATGCCGGGCACGACCTGGCCGGCCGAGCCGAGCCTGGCCCGGACGACCGGGTCGTCGGACTCGATCGCCTTGCGGTGGTCCTCGGGTCCGAGCACGGCGATGGTGGAACTGGTCTCGGTCAGACCGTAGGCGTTGGCGAATCCGGTCTCCGGGAAGGCGCGCAGGGCCTGTTCGAGCACCGGCGGCGGCATGCGCGCGCCCCCGTAGGCGAGCGAGGCGAGTGCCGGGCAGTCCGCGTTCGCTCCGCCGAGGTGCTCGACGACGCGCGCCAGCATGGTGGGCACGACCATCGCGCCGGTCACCCCCTCCGAGCGCACGAGCTCCAGCCAGCGGGCGGGGTCGAAGTCCGGCAGGTAGACCATCCTGCGGCCCGCGTAGACGTTGGTCAGGGCCGAGCCGATCCCGGCCACGTGGTACGGCGGAACGCTGACCAGGGCGCAGTCGCGCTCTTCCGCCGACGCGAACTCCACGGTGCCCAGGACGTAGGAGAGCAGGTGGGAGTGGCGCAGCACGACGCACTTGGGATCGGCGGTGGTGCCGCTGGTGAACAGCAGGACCGCGGCGGAGCCGGGATCGGCCTCGGGGCCGGGCACCGGCTCGGTCCGCCTGGCGGCGGACAGCCACTCCTCGGCCGCGATGACGCGGTGACCGGTACTCCTGGCGATCTCGACGTACCGGGAGTCCGCGACGACCACCGGTGCGTCCAGCCGATCGAGCAGGCCGCGCAGCACATCGCGAGGCAGCCGATAGTTCAGCGGGGCCAGCGGGAGTCCGGCGGCGGCACCGGCGAACAGCAGGGTGGGCAGCAGCGGTGAGTTCTGGCCGATGAAGGCGACCGAACCCGCGGCGTCCTCCCGGAGCAGGGTGGCCCCGGCGTTCGCGTCCCGCTCAAGGCCGGAGAAGGTGATGCCGTCCGCTCTGCGCCCGAGGGCGACGCGGTCCGCGAAAGCGGCCGCCGCCATGGAGAGAAGCATGGAGATGCTCACAGGGCCTCCGTGGTCCGTGGCGAATTGCGACCAGTACAACTCGGACCTTTAGTCCTGTCAACCCTGCATTTTGGAACCGTCCATCACCGAATAAATTAGGTTCACCTAAGTTGATCTTGCTTGCGATATGCCTGTTCTGTCGGGTTTTTCAGAGGGATGTATCGGACTATCGGTGCGAGATCGTGTGGAGTTTGCACAGTCCCGCCTATTGACGTAGTGAGAAACGGTGAATCTAATAGACCCAGAGTCTTGTGGTGCGGATCACTTCCTGAGGTGGTTGTACATGCGTGTGAGACAGCGAGTCGGAACCCTGCCGCGAAAGGCGGGCCGGTGAGCGCCGGCCGCGCGGTGATCGCCGGGGTGTACAACACCCCGCAGGCGCGACGCCTGGAGGACTGGACGACCCGGAAACTGATCGCGTCGGCCGCCCTGGGCGCCCTGCGCGACGCCGGGCTCACGCTCGCCGACGTCGACGGGGTGATCACGGAGGGAGATTCGTCCGCGCTCATCTACGACCTGCGACTCGGCCCCGCCTGGCAGGGGCGGGGATTCGGCCTCGACGCCGTCGTCGAGGCGGCCAACGCGATCGAGGGAGGTCAGGCCGACGTCGTCCTCATCGTCGCGGCCGCGGCCGGCGTGTACGTCGACCGGGACGCGACCGCGCCGTGGACCCGGCCGGAGAACGAGTTCGTGGCGCCCTGGGGACTCTTCACCGCCGCGGAGTTCGCCCTGATCGCCCGGCGGCACATGACGACCTACGGGACGACCCCCGAGCAGCTGGCCACGGTCGCCGCGACCATCCGCAACAACGGGCACCAGAACCCCGAGGCGGTGTACTTCGGACGTGGCCCGTTCAAGCCCGAGGACATCCTCGCCTCCCGGATGATCGCCGACCCGTTCCACCTGCTGGACTGCTCGATGACCTCCGAGGGCGGGTGCGCGCTGGTCCTGGTCGCCGCCGACCGGCTGGCCGACATCCCCGGCAAGCCCGTCCACGTGCTGGGCGGCGGCGCGGACTACTACGGCCCCGCCTACCAGTTCCCGCCCAGCTGGGACCTGGCCGGCCGTCGCGGCGGCCCGGTCAACGGCCGGATCGGCGGGCGGGCGGCGGACCGGGCGTTCCGGCACGCCGGCCTGGAACGTTCCGACGTCGACGTCCTCGAACTATACGACCCGTTCTCGTTCGAGATCATCCGCCAGCTGGAGGCGTTCGGCTTCTGCGAGCCGGGCGAGGGCGGTCCGTTCGTCGAGGACGGGCACATCGCCGTCACCGGCAGCCACCCGGTCACCACGGACGGCGGAACGATGTCGTTCAGCCACGCGGGCGGGTCACCGCAGATGTTCCAGCGCGTCATCCGCGGCGTCCAGCAACTTCGCGGCGAGGCGGGACCGCTGCAGGTACCCGGCGCCGAGGTGGCGCTGTGCAGCGGCGCCGGAGCCGGAGCCCTGTTCAACTCGGTCGTTCTGCTCGGCACGGAGGCGTCGTCATGAGCACACCCCTGGCTCCCCAGCACGGTGAGTTGCCGCACGCCGAGCCCACCGAGCTGAGCGCCCCGTTCTGGAACCGCTGCGCGGAGGGAACGCTGACCTTCCAGCGCTGCGCGGCCTGCCGGTCGATCAACTTCCCGCCGGTCGAGGTCTGCCGCGAGTGCCTGGACACCGACCTCGGCTGGGAGGAGAGCTCGGGCCGCGGCACCCTCTACAGCTGGACGGTCGTGCACCGGCCGGTCACCGCCGCCTTCACCCCGCCCTACGCGCCCGCCATCGTCGACCTGGACGAGGGCTACCAGATGGTCACGGACCTGATCGGAATCGCGCCCGAGGAGATCACCGCCGGGATGCCGGTCGAGGTCGACTTCCACGAGGTGAGCCCCGGACTGCACCTGCCCTACTTCCGGCCGCGCTCCGGCTAGCCCCTGCCGCGCGAGCCTCGCGACAGGGCCCCGTCGGCCTCCCTCCGACAGGCGTCCGTGCCTGTCCTCCTCCCTATGGCATCGCGTACCGGCGTGCATGAACGGCCGTACGCGACGTGAGCCGGAACGCCCCGCTCCGCCGAGCGCCGGCGTTCCCGTTCACCTTCGTCTCCGCACTTCCCACCCCCCGCCGCAGTGCTCCCGGATGCGAGGAGAAACCAGAATGTCATCACCCTCCGGTACGTCAGCCGCCAACCTGCCACCTCGGTCGATTCCGGTCGTCATCGCGGTGCTGCTCATCGCCGAGATCGTCAGCGCCTTCGAGACGACCATGGTCTACAACGCCCTGCCCCGGTTCATCACGGCGTTCCAGAGCAACGCCGCGGATGTCAGCTGGAGCGTGACGGCCTTCCTTCTCGTCGCGGCCGCGTCCGCCGCGCTGTGCGGTCGTCTCGGTGACGTCTACGGGCGGCGGAAGCTCCTGATCATCGTGCTGCTGCTCTCGGCGGTGGGTTCGCTGATCAGTCTCTCCACCGGCACGCTGACCGGCGTGATCGTCGGCCGGGCGATCCAGGGAGCCGCCGGGGCGATCCTGCCGCTCTGCTTCGGCCTCGCCCGCGAGATGCTGCCGGCCAAGCGGGTACCGGTCGCGGTCGCGGTCATCGCGGGCGCGGCGCTCATCGCCGGAGCGTCGGGCAACCTCGTCTCCGGCCTGCTGCTCGACCTGGCGGACTGGCACCTCATCTTCGTCTTCGCCGCCGCCCTGGCGCTCGTCGCCGCCGCGGCCTGCCTGGCCCTGCGACCCTCGACCGTCGTCGCGCGAGTACAGAAGATCGACTATGTGGGCGGTGTGCTCTTCGCCCCCGCCATCGCGTTGGTGCTGTTCGGGGTCACCCAGTCCCGTAGCTGGAGCTGGGGAGACGCCAGGACGCTTGGTTTCATCCTGGTCGGGCTGGCGATACTCGCGGTCTGGGCGTGGTGGGAGCTCAGGGTCGACGACCCGATGATCAATATCCGGCTGTTCTTCCAGCACAAGCTCGCCCTAACGATGCTCGCCACCGCGGTCCTCGCGCTCGGTCCGCTCGGTATCAGCGGATTCCTCTTCCCCCTGATGATGCAGACGCCGGAGACGGCACCGGTGGGTCTCGGGCTGAGCCCGAGCGTCGCGGGGATGCTGGCCTTCTCCACCTCCATCATCGGCTTCGTGCTCACCCCGGTCAGCGGGCGCGTCTCGGCGGCCGCGGGGGCCCGGCTCTCACTGATGATCGGCGCGGCCGTCGGCGTGGCGGGCGTCGTGATGCTCGCGGTGCTGCACAAGAGCGTCGTCGGCCTGGTCGCGAGCACCCTCGTCCTCGGCATCTCGACGGCGTTCGTCTACACCGCGCTGCCCAACCTGGTGGTCGAGGCGGTCCCTGCGGAGAACACCAGCGAGGCGACCGGCGTCAACGTCGTCACCCGCACCGCCTTCCAGGGCGTCGCCACCTCGGTCGGGGCCGTGCTGCTCGCCTCCGCCACCGTGCCGGGGACCACGTTCGGAACCGAGGCGGCCTACTTCAAGGTGTTCGCCCTGATGGGGGTCTGCTGCCTGATCACCTTCGTGATCGGCATGGTCATCAAGCCCGGACGGGAGACGGCACGGTCCGCGACACCCGAGGTCGCGACCCCCGTGGCGGCGCACGACTGACCGCCGGCACTGGGCCGGGGGCCCGGGACGACGACGTCCCGGGCCCCCGACCCGGTGGGGCGGTCGCCCAGGTCTTTCGGCGCCGGAATTGTCGTACCCCTGTGCCACACTCGCTCGGCATGAGCGGCGATGTGCGGTTGAGAGAAGTCGAAGAGGCCGATCTGGAGCTGTTCTTCGAGCATGAGCACGATCCCGAGACGGTCCGGCGGTCGAAGTTCGTCCCTCGGGATCGGGAGCGATTCATGACCCACTGGGCCAGCAGGGTCCTGGGAGATCCTACGGCCCTGGTGCGGACGGTCACCGTGGACGGGAAGGTGGCCGGCAATGTCGTGTCCTGGTGGGATGAGGAGAAGCGCTTCCTCGGGTACGTGTTCGGCCAGGAGTTCTGGGGCCGGGGCATCGGCACCCGGGCGGTGGCGCTCCACCTGCGACAGGAGCGGACCCGCCCGCTCTACGCCGACCCCTTCAGCGGGAACATCGGTTCGGTGCGAGTGCTGGAGAAATGCGGCTTCCGGCACGTCGAGAAGGTCCAGTACGGCGAGCACGAGCACCTCATGCTGGTACTGGACGCCTCCTCCACACCCGCCTGATTCCGGGCGCGTCCGCGCATGCGGAACCGGTGGATCATGACACCGCGCCCGCCCCTCTGGGCGGACGCGGCGGGAACGGGAGCCGTCTAAACGGTGGAGCGGATGGTGCCGGTCCAGAGGTTGGAGGCCTTCTGGTAGACCGTGAGCAACTCACGGTCGAAGTACGGTGAGACGCCGGTGTCGTACCGATCGTCGCCATCGGTGTCGGAAACGCTGACGGTGATGCCGTTGAGATAGCCGGTATGGGTGTCGTCCGTGTACTGGGTCAGCCACGAGGAACCGAGAGAGCCCTCACCGGTGAACGGGGAGTCCACCCCGACAGGCCGGTCCGCGGGGAGGCCTGTGACCTTCATGGCGAACGTCGATCCGGTCGACCGTTCGAGGGTCTCGCCCGGGTAGGGCCGACTGCCGTCGGGGTTGGGGCCGGCGGGGTAGCCGAAGACGTCGACCGTGGGCGCGAGCGGCTGGTTGAACGCGACCCCCTGGCCGCCGACGCTGTCGGCCAGCTTCCCGGTATCGGTCAGTACGTCCGGAGAGGAGAGGACGACACCGTTGTACACGTTGACGAAGGCCAGGTCGCGGTCGTAGTCCCGGATGTCGTCGAAGTCATAGTGAACGAGGCCCTGCTTCCCGACGTACAGGCCGAACGGGGTCGTGCCCTCGGAGTAGTCGGGGACGAAGACCCACTTGGCGAGCGGGCCGGCCGGGGCCTCGACGTCCAACAGGCAGTGACCTGCCGTCGCCACGAGGTTCCGGTATTTCGAGTACACGGACGTGCCGGTGCACCAGTGCGGCTGGAGGTCGCTGCCGATGAAGAACACCTTGCCCGAGGTCGCGGGCGTCCCCCATGTCGGTATGGTCGACTCCTCCACTGGCGGGATGGAGATCGGGGGGCCGTCCGGGACGATGTCCGTGGACAGGCGTTCCCCGGCGACCGTGGTCTGCACGGCGTACGGTGTGGCGTTCTTCAGGTTGGCGGCCCCGTCGGCGAGCCAGAAGCTCGCGACCTGCTGAGCCGTCGTCACCGTGGGAGCCAACGGGACCGTCAGCACACTCGCGGCCTGTGCCGGCCCGGTGACGACAGTGGAACCCAACACGCTCAAGCCGATACCCAACGCGATCAGTGAACGCCTCAAGGGCGATCTCCCGTCCAGTCGTGGGGCGCCTTCGCACCCCGTCAGCGTGGAGAGCCGGCCGATCGACCCGGCCGGCGAACAGCAAGATCGTAACCTCGACCGGAGCTCTGGTCCAGAAGTTTTGGATCACATGTTCGATGCATCGGATATGTGTTCGACCGAAAGTTCGAGAGACGGGGCATCGGCATCTGGGTGGGCGCTCCACCTTCGGCAGGAGCGGACCCGCCCTACGCCGACCCCTTCGGCGGGACATCGGCTCGGTGCGAGTGCTGGAGAAATGCGGCTTCCGGCACGTCGAGACGGCCCGGTACGGCGAGCACGAGCACCTCATGCTCGTACTGGACGAGTCCTCCTCACCCATCTGATCCCGGGCACGTCCGCGCATGCGGAACCGGTAGACCATGGACCCTCTGGGCGGGCGCGACAGGAACAGGGTCCCCGGACGGCACGGCACCTCCGATGTGTGATCTGGCGTCATTTTCCAAACACGTTTTGTGATCTTCCTGGATGATCGATGATGTCGGTATGCGCGGACGTGTGCTGGTTTGGGCTGGGGCGGGCATCGCGGTGGCGGCACTGGCGGGGCTGGGGGTCTACCTGTCCCGGGTGAAGCTGGATGAGGCGGACAAGCTGGCCAGCGTGATCGGGTTGTTCGTCGCCGTGGCCGGGCTCGGGGTGGCGGTGTACGGCGTGGTCGCCGGTCGCAAAGACAGCGGCGGCGGAACAGCCGAGCCGGACAGGCCGGGCGTATCGGCCTCGGGCGAGCGGCCGGTCGACGGCGGTGGGATCGTCTCCACCGGGGACGGGGCGCGCAACATTCAGATGAGGGCGGAGGCCTCCGGGTCAGGGCGGGTGTACCAGGCCGGTGGCGACCAGACCGTCAACGAGTGATGAGCCCGGGACGTCGGCCGGGCGAGACGGTCCAGCACGCCCAGGCCACGGGGCTGTCACGCATCTATCAGGCCGCCGGGGACATGATCGTGTACGAGGGCGGCGAGCCCTACCGATGGGCGGCCTGGCCCGAGCCACCACCGGGAACGCCGGGACGGGAGACGCGGACCCAGCCCAGTGAGCTGCTGCGGGCGGCCAACGCGTTGATCGACTTCACCGGCCGCCACGACCTGCTGGCCGACCTGCGCCGCTGGCGGGAGGATCCCGTACGGGAGGGGGTGGCGGTCCATCTGATCCACGGTCCCGGCGGGCAGGGCAAGACCCGCCTGGCCGACCACCTCGCGCGGATGTGGCAGCGGGAGGGGTGGGTGGTGCTGGCCGCCCATCACCGGCGCGACCGCTCCGCCCCGCAGGAGTTTCAGGTTCCCGATCTCGGCGGGGCGGCCGGGGTGCTGGTGGTGGTCGATTACGCCGAACGGTGGGACACCGCCGATCTGCTGTCGTTACTGGCCGACACCCGTATCCGCGCCGGACTTCCAGTACGGGTGCTGCTGCTGGCCCGTCCGGCCGGCACCTGGTGGCAGAGCCTGGAGGGCCGCATCCAGCGTGATCTGCGCCTGACGCCCACTCGGGAGGAGCTCAAGCCGTTGGAGCGGGAGGCGGGCATCACCCGCGCCGGGCTGTTCACCGCGGCCCGCGACCGTTTCGCCGAGCTGCTGGAGATACCGGCCGCCGCCACCCTGGCGCCACCCCCGGAGCTGGAGCGGCATGAGGCCCACCGTCTGGTGCTGAGCGTGCACATGGCCGCACTGGCCGCCGTCTTGGCCTGTGACCATGGCGATATTGCGCCCGCCGACCCGGTGCAGGTCTCGGAGTTGCTGCTGGCCCGCGAGCGGGACCACTGGGAGGCGATGTGCGCTCCGACCCGGGACAGGCCCCTGAGGATCTCACCGGACGCGATGGGGCAGGTCGTCTACACCGCCACGGTGACCGGCCGACTCGACTACGAGCAGGCCGGCGCCGCCGTGGAACGCGTCGGCATCGAGTCCCGGGAACATCCCGGCCAGCTCCTGAAAGATCACGCCGTCTGCTACCCGCCCGCCGGGCCGGATGGGGACTTTGAAGACCGGCGCACGCTCACCGCGCTGGAGCCGTTGTATCCCGACCGGCTGGGCGAGGACTTCATCGCCCTGTCCACCCCCGGCCATCCCCACGCTTTCCCGGCCGACCCCTGGGCCGAGAACGCTCCGGCCCGTCTGCTGGCCCCGCCCGGCGACACCGTTGATGCCAGCGTGCCGATATGGGCTCGCCACGGGCTGATCACGTTGATCGAGGCCGCCCGCCGATGGCCGGACCTGGCTGAGACGCAGGTGTATCCGCTGCTGGCCGCCCACCCCCAGTTGGCCCTGCACATGGGTGGTGCCGCGCTGGCCACCCTGGCCGCCCTGCCGGGGATCGATCCGGTGCTGCTGGAGAGGATCGAA
Source organism: Streptosporangium sp. NPDC049248 (assembly GCF_040678965.1). Lineage (NCBI taxonomy): Bacteria > Bacillati > Actinomycetota > Actinomycetes > Streptosporangiales > Streptosporangiaceae > Streptosporangium > Streptosporangium sp. NPDC049248. Next base: position 29,100 of record NZ_JBFAQY010000037.1, on the reverse strand, counting down.
TCGGTGTTGCCCGCGCACCGGCACATCGATCTGGACGTCGGGATCGCCGCGGTGGCCGCCCGGCTGGCCGAGCATCGGCTGGCCGTGGCCGCCGATCCCGCCGACCGCGCTCGTATCCACGATGCGCTGGCGGTTCGCCTGTCCTACGCCGGTCTGCACACACGCGCCTTGGCCGAAGGCCACCAGGCCGTCCAGATCCGGCACCGGCTCGTCGAGGCCAACCGGGACGCCTACCTGCCCGGTCTGGCGATGTCGTTGAGCAACCACGCCGTCTGGCTGGCGGGGATAGGGCGGCGGGTTGAGGCGGTGCAGGTTGGTAAGGAGGCAGTCCTTCTGTGCTAGGGGTTGGCTGATCTCAATCGCGATGCGCACTTGCCTGACCTGGCCGGTTCGTTGAACAACCATGCTCTGCGGCTGGTGGAGATCGGGCGGCGGGTTGAGGTTCCCCCGGTTTCCCGGAGTGTTTCCTATGTGGTTTCGGTCAGCTCGGCGTGGCTGCTGACAGTGTCGGGTAGATCGTGTTGTCGGGCGTACCAGGCGGCCTCGTACTCGTCCGGGGAGAGTCCGCCCAGCCCTTTCTGGATGCGGCGGGGGTTGTACCACCCGTCGATGTAACGGAACAGGGCCGTGTCGGCTTCCTCTCGGGTGGCCCAGGTGGTGCGGTAGACCAGCTCCACCTTGATCGTTGACCAGAGGTTCTCGGCCAGGGCGTTGTCGAAGCTGTCGCCGACGCTGCCGGTCGAGGGGGCGATGCCCGCATCGGCCAGCCGCTGGGTGAAGCGAATCGCCGTATATTGACAGCCCTTATCGGAGTGGTGAATGAGCTGCCCGGTGCGCACGTCGCGGCTCCACAGGGCGAACTCCAGCGCGCCCAGCACCACCTCTGTGTCGGCCCGGTCGGAGGTCTTCCAGCCCACGACCCGGTTGGAGAAGGCGTCGCGGACCGAGGCCAGCCACAGCACGCCCTGGCCGGTGAGGATCCTTGTCAGGTCGGCGACCCACAGCCGGTTTGGCGCGGACGCGGAGAAGTCGCGGCAGACCAGGTCCGGCGCCGCCTGATGACGCGGGTCCTGGCGGGTGGAGCCGGTCGTGAAGCCCTTGCGCATGAAGGCGCCCTGCAGCCCGGCCTGGCGCATGAGGCGCTCGACCCGCTTGCGGGAGACGCGGACGCCGCGTCGGCGCAGCTCCAAGTGGATGCGTGGTGAGCCGTAGGTGCCGGCGAACTCGTGACCGGCCCGGATCTTAACGATCTCCTCCAGCAGCAAGGCATCGGCCACCGCTCGTGCGCTGGGCCGGGCGACGCGCTCACGCCATCCGTAGTAGGTGGAGACGGGCACGCCCAGGACCCGCAGGATGAGTTCGATCGCGGCAAGGCCAGGGTGGGTGTCGATGAACCTCATGACCGCCGCCGGGTCAGGTCGAACTCCTGGGCGAAATAAGCGCTGGCCGCCCGCAGGATCTCGTTGACGCGCCGCAGTTCGGCGTTCTCCTTGGCCAGCCGCCGGTTCTCCTCCAGCACCGCGGTGCTCGGCAGGTCGTCACGCTCGCCGTGATCGGCCTGGTCCTGCCGGATCCAGTTCCGCAGCGCCTCCCGGTGGATGCCCAGTTGGTCGGCCAGGTGCGCGATGACCGGCTTGGGCTCGGCCTGCCGATACAGCCTCATCGCGCGCTCGCGTAGCTCCAGCGGGTACTTTCGCTTCCCCATAATCGAGACCTTTCCCATGATCCGTGGACCATGATCCAAAGCCTCCGGAAAAACGGGGGAAGCTCAGGTTGAGGCGGTGCCGTTCAGCGAGGGGGCGGTCCTTCTGTGCAGGGAACTGGTCGATCTCAACCGTGATGCCTACCTGCCCAACTATGTCCAGAGTCTCGCGACCCGTGGGTATGTGCTGGTAGAAGGCCGTCTGTTTCGTGACGCGACCGCTCCGCTGGCCGAGGCGTTGCTGGCGTCGCTGGAGCTGCCCGAGTACGCCCAGAACATCATCGGGTTGATCGGCGAGCTGTTGCGTCGTGCCTATGCCGGGGACGCCGGCGTGGCCGAAGAGTTCCGCATTGTCACTGGCCAGGATTTCCCCGTCTTGTTGAAGGAACCACCTTCCGCCACCGAGAGCTGAGCGAAGGCGACGGCTTCCATAAAGATCGAGGCTAGGTCCAGGTTAGGTTTTTTGCGTCTCAATTTTAACGGGGCTAAAGTCTGGAGATCGCTCGTCTTGCGGGCGGAAGCTAGAATTTCGGATGCGTGCATTGATTAGCTTGAGCGACCCGGCGCAGGGGATGGACGACGAGATGGTTGCAGAAAACCTCAGCGTCTTTCCTGACAATTCCACAAGGGCGAGTACGGCCTTTTGGTTAAGTTTCATTTTGCGCTGCGCATGATCTGAATGAGCCACTCCGGTCCACGTCCATGTCAGAGTGGCGTCAGCCATGCACGGCTTGTCCGGCGTAAAGGCGATTTCGGCCCTAAGGTAACGCTTGCCGCGTTCGCTATCGTTGAAGACGATTCTGGGGTCATCCATGGCAGGGACAGTGAAATCTGAGGTGATGGGCGCACCGCTGGATAGACGATAGTCAAAAGCATTAATTTGGCCTTCCGTCTTCACGGCCCTCGGCCTTGCCCCGCCCGTCACCGATGAAAGGGTTAACTCGGCTGTGCTCCCTGAGGAAAGGGCCAAAACTATAAATGCTAAAACGATCACCAAGCCGGAGAATAATAAAATTACACCGTCCGCTTTGCCATTTAAATGCGACTCTTTCGTGTCGGTAGGGTGATGGGAATCCGTGGCGGCGGGTTCATCTTTTTCGGATTCCGTGTGAGCGGCGGCGACTTCGGGGGACGAAGGTGCTTGTGTGGCGGGCGAAGGATCCTGCGAGGGGAGGCTCGGGGGAGCCTCTGGAGGGATGGCGGCCGCGTTGCGGGCGAACACGATCCTGGTTGCCTGGCCGTTAGCTCGGCTCGTCGGCAACGGCTTGCCATTGCGGCCGAGAGCATCGTGGGTGGCGTGGTAGATCGAGTCCAAGGTCAGATCCGGGCCCTTGCCGGGGATCCCGGCCTCGATGACATCGGCCAGGTACTGGGTGAAGTAGGTCTGCGGCGTGGTGGTGGTGTCGGTGTCGTACCAGGCGGTGGCGAACTGCTCGGCGGCGGCCAACGTGTAGTCGCCGGCGCCGAGGGTGCGGTCCAATATGTTGTCGGAAGCGGCCAGAGAACCGTGGCGCCCGGCGGCCAGCCCCGCGTAGCAGCAGTCCAGGATCACGATCTTTGTTCGGGGTCGACCGCTTCTCAGGGCATCCCGCACTGCGCCGAAGGGAAGACTGGTGGTTTTGCGCCGGCTGGCTTCCGCGCGGGAGTCCACCAGCCCGAGACATAATTTGTCGTCGGGGTCGACCTGGCCGTGGCCGACGTAGTAGAACAGCGCGATGTCCTGGACGGGTTCAAAGAGTTCCACCAGCCGGTCGGGCAGATCCCCGGGTTGCCTGACGTCGGAGATCACCGAAATCCGGTCTGCGGGCCAGCCACACAGCGGGCCGGTGAGCACGGAGGTGAAACGGGCCAGGCTGTTGAGCGCAGCCTTCACGGGCGGCAGATGGGTGTAGGTGCCCACTCCGATCAGCACGGCTCGGGATTGGGAGAAGTCCCGTGGTGCATCAGCAGGCATCACGGAACTTGTCGATGATGGTCGGAATATCGTCGACGTTCGTGGCGCTCATCGTCATCTCTTTGCTCTCGGTCTTCAGGGTGAGCTCGATGTCAGAGCGGCGCGAGCGGATGAACTCCGGCAAGGTCTTGATCGCGACCGCCAGCGCCCCGCCGCCACCGAGAAGCATCAGCACATCGGCCGCGCCCTGCTCACCAGGCCCGGGTGTACCCGCCACCTGCTCGACCTGGATGCCGGCAACTCGTTCCAGCCAGCCGCGCAGCGACCGCAGCTGCGACGGGTCGGAGACCGTGATCTCAATGCTGGACCTTGCCTGGTTGCCTTCCGTGACAGGCATGTCTTCCCTTCTTACAAGATCCCGAATCCTGTAGATCGGATCTTTTCAGGAAACATCCCTTCTAGGAAGTAGATTGGCCCAATAAGCGCCATAAGGCCCGCTACGGGCAGACGAGACCGCTGCAAAGTCACTTCACGAAACGTACGCTAAGAAATAATCGGCTGCAGTCGGCGGTCGCTCGCGTATCCGTTGACGGGATTGGCATACGTTCCCGCGGCTGACGGCTACGCCCGCGAGCCGGCCGTGCTGCCGTCGCCACATTGAGCTTCTTGCCGGATCCACAGATCGTGTCGTCGGCCGCCGGAGCCGTGGTTACCTCACTGCGAACCAGACAACGCTGACCAGAACGCCTAGTCAAACGTCCGCTATCTGGCTAAAACGGCACCCCACCTCATGAGCTGTACCACGTCGAGAAGATGAAGATTCCTAAGAAGCAGGGACAGGCGGACCGCTCGACCATCGTCTACAACAGCCGAGTGACCCTCGCCAACGTCCCGGAAGAGGCGTACCGCTACCAGCTCGGCGCCCGCTCCGCGATTGAGTGAATCATCGACCGGTACCAGATAAAGGTCGACAAGGACTCCGGCATCATCAACGACCCCAACGACTGGTCCGACGACCCGCGCTACATCATCGACCTTCTCAAACGAATCGTGACCGTCAGCCTGGAAACCATGAAGATCGTGGACCAGCTCCCACCTTTGGAGATCCTGGAGTAGGGACCCACCACGGGTGGGCACCCACCGATCCTCGGCTCGCATCGCCGTGCGGCCAGACTGCTTCACAGCGGTTCTGGCCGCGCGGCACCCGTGGCCGGGTCAGATTTCTTCGCTGCGGATGTCCATCAGGAAGTTGTTCCAGGCGGTCGGGGAGAAGGTCAGCATCGGGCCGGATGGGTTCTTGCTGTCGCGTACGGCGATGAGGCCCGGAAGGTTCGTGGCTACTTCCACGCAGTCGTCTCCGTTTGGGCCGCTGTAGCTACTTTTGATCCAGATGAGGTCGGGATGGATGGATTCCATGATGCTCGCCTCTACTTCAGATGATCAACGAGTTTGGTGAGGTACGCGGCAGAAACCTCCGCGCTGAGTGCCGACGCACGCGCATGGTCGAATATGAGCGTATAACCACGTAACTCTTCTTTGGTCTCCAAGTACAGGTCGCTCATGGCCGTCTCCACGTAGACGATCGAGCCGTCTCCCTCTTTGAAGTCAAGAATCATGAACGAGCCCTCCATGGCGGCGTGTGCGCCGGCCGCATCAGGGAGAACTTGGATGGTGATGTGATCTCGCGCTGATAGTTCGATCACGTGCTCCAGCTGCCGCGCCATGATCTCTGGACTGCCGACCATCTTGCGCAACGCCGCCTCGTCGAGGATGACCCACAGGTTGGGCGGATTGTTCTGCCGGAGGATCTCTTGCCGGGCAAGGCGTGCCTCAACGCGCCGGGTAATGAGGGTTTCGTCCATGACCCGACCCCCTCGAAAGATGGCGGTCATGTAGTCCGGCACCTGCAACAGTCCGGGGATGGACAGCGCGTGGTAGGCGCGAATGTCAATGGCCGCTGCCTCGAACCCCGCGAGTGAACCCCTGAACACGTCGCTGTACTTCGACCACCAGCCCTTTTCGCGGGCCTGGCGGGCAAGAGTGAGCACAGCATCGTGCATGGCTTTGTCGGTAACGCCATAAAGATCCAGCAAGGCTCGGATATTCGCCAGATCAGGCCTTACCCATCTATTTCCCTCCATGTATGTCAATTTGCCCGGCGACCATGCCAGATGCCGAACGACCTCCTCGGCAGTGAGACCAGCTGCTTTGCGCAACTTGATGAGCGCGGCGCTGAGTTGCCGTCGGCGCACCGTAGGACTGCTCTTCACGCCGGACCCCCTCAATCAAGACTCAGAGAGAAAATAGTTTGAGGTAATAAACTTTGAGGCTTGCAAGTTGGCCGGGTCAAGGTTCAATATGGACCCACCACCCCATGACTCAGAGTGAGGACACCATGACAGTCGGAGGCCGATCCTCGCAACGGCTCCGCCTGTTCGAGGTGGTCGTGACGGACTCAGTCCTTCTCGTCGGCGGGTGTCCTCGCCGGGCTGACGAACGATCCGATCTGCGGGACGGTGTAGACCACCCCCTGTTCGCGGAGGTAGGCGACCACCTTCCTGGCCGTGCCCCGGGCGATGCCGAACTCCTGCACCATCTGCACTTCGGAAGGGATCAGGTGGCGCGGCAGGTACTGTCCGCGTTCGATCCTCTCGGTGAGGGTCTCGGCGACCTGGATCCATATCGGCCGATCGCGCTCGAACTCGATCATGCGAAGAAGATAGACGGCCATGCTCATAGGCACTCATGTGAGTACGAGCATGGACGAGCACATGTAGAGAAGAGCTGTAGAGGCTCGAAATCCGCCTCAAGGCACATAAGGCGGACCCGCCCGGTGCTGGAACACCGTGACGGGCCCTTGACCAGGAAGTGAGTCCTGATCCGTGAACAACCCTGGTGCTCCGGTTCTCGACCGGGCCACGATGAGTGGCTGCGGTTGTTTCGCCGAGGTGCCGCCGATGCCGATGGGGTGTGCCACCTGCGGGCATGCCCCCTACGCGCACAGCTGTCCCGAGCGGCCCGCCGATCATGAGTACGTCCAGCCCTCCGGTGACCTGTTGGACATCCGGTTGCGGGTCCGTCGTACCGGGGACCGTTCCCTGCCGTGCTTCGAGCTGCCCGCCCCCGCGGCCCCGGCCGGGGCGATCCCCGCTCAGCGGTCCGCCGAGGTGGCCGCGCCGGTGTCCGTTCAGCGGTGTGCCGAGTCGGCCCCGGCCGAGGGGATTCCGGCGATGTCCGAGCAGCGTCGTCCCGGGCGGAGTCCGGTCGTCGAACCGTCCGTACCGGCGTCGCCGTCTCGGCGGGTGCCCTGTCATCCGCGTCCGGCGACCAGGTCCGCTCTCACCAAGCCGCCCCGGCTGGGCTACCGGTGTCGCCTCGCGTCCCGCCCGAGGCGAAGAATCACCTGCGCACTGAACCGCCCGACGGTCATCCCGTCTTCGTACCGGTCGCCCGGCCGGTACGGCGAACCCCTCCAGATCCTTCCCCGCTTCATGAAGCAGGCCCGTCCACCGCTGGAAACGACCGGACGGGCCCTTGATCGGATCGAGGTCCAATCAGTGAGAGATGGTAGTTCCACCCACCCAGAGCCCACCAGCCCCGAAACCACGATCCCCGGCTGGCGGCTGATCCTCAGCGATGCCGGACGACTGTGGGCCAGCCGGGAGAAGCCCTTCTCCAAGGCCGCGCTTTATGCCGGGGCTGAGCGGACCGTCGACGCCGACAGCCTGGAGGCGCTGCGGGCCGAGACCGACCGGCAGGAGTCCTTCGCCCGCGAGGCGGAGGAGCAGGCGGTACGAGAACAGGAGACACGGGAGGCTCCCGCCTCGAAGGCACGGGAGACGCAGGAGCAGGCTGGGCAGGTGATTGCATGATCCGCCGCTGTCTGGCCGCCGCCCGGGGCCGTCACCGCGACGGCCACGCCGCCGCCCCGGTCCCGCAGTACACCTGGGACCACGAGGCCCGTGCCGAGGCCGCGATGCTGGAGATCACCTGGCCGGGATGGTCCGTGCTGTACGGCACCGGCAGCCGTCTCTTCCACGCCATCGCCACCTGGCCCACCCCGGAACCGCTGATCATCTGTGACCGGACCGCCGAGGGCCTGAAGACGCAGATGCGCGAGGCCGAGACGACCGCGCTCCTGCACCGCTGGGCGCTCACCTCCGGCTCGGCCAGTATCGGCCACTTCTGAACGGGCACGGCGGTCCCGATCCGGGGCCGCCGTGCCGCCCAAGACGTACCGCGTGAGGGTGAAACGCGGTGCGTGACGCGGGCGGGCCGCCCACCCGGCCCGCCCGCGTCATCCAGACAGGAGTCCCCGCGATGAACCCCCCGAAACAGGAGCCACTCGCCGTACTGCGCCAGGCATTCCCCGGCTGGTACATCGACCACGACGCCGTCCTCGGCCGCTGGATTGCGATGCGCTACCGCCCCCTCACCACCCAGGAGACCAAGGCCGGCGCCAAGTACTTCCTCCAACGCGCCTGCCCCGAACGGCTCGGCATCGCGCTGACCGGCCAGACGGAACTCCCGCGTACCACTCCCTGAACCGGCGCGGCGAGTGCGGCGGGTATGGTCCGTCGATGACGTCGAACACGTAGCCGATTACTGGACGGGCCCGTATCGCACCCCACAAGGGGTGACTTTGGGCTCAGTTCCATGCTTTGCGTTCGGCGTCCCAGGTACGCCCGGCAGCTTTACCCACCACGAGAGGGTCCGCGAATGTGGTGACAAGATCCGTCAGCTCGACAAAGTCCGGTGGGTGACCAGCGTCAGTCCGGCCCTGTCGTCGTATCCAGGCCGAGTACGAGGACTGTCGTCGCACAGGTAGATCGCTTATCCGAGAACTCAGCGGTTCGAGAATCACGCCTCTGTGCTCGGCAGTGGCCCTGACTGCGGCGGTAAGTTCGTCACCGTTCAAGTTATTGAGAGAGATCAACCGGTAGATGTCGGCGTAATCCCGATCCCGAGTGTTGAGGGCACCCAGGGATACCGCCGTGACGACTTTCTCGGCGATGACCGTGGCGAGAGGGTACCCGTACAACTGGAAGCTCCCACCTGCCAGTTGCTGGGGATAGTCGATGAGCCGAGGCGCGGGTGTGATGGGGTCGCCGAAGCTGACATCCAGTTGGAGCTTCAACCGGGCGCGTGCGATGTTCGAGGCCATGGAGAGCCGGAGCCCGTGATACTCGTCGTCTTGGCGTATTGGCACCGTCCTGAGTGAGGCCGGGTCAAAGGCCACACCATCCTCGACGACTGTTTCGGCTATCCCCGCTATGCGTCGGATGATCTCGGCGTCATCTCCTGGAAAAGCACGGCCAAGGATGTCGATGTCCCTCGTCATGCGGCGGGCGCCGAACTGAGCCAGAAGCAGGCCCCCCTTGAGGACGAAGTGCCGTCCACCGAGCGGCGAGGCGGCCAGCCGAAAGAGGAATCGTTCGAGCACGTACTCGACCATGACCTCATCAGTGGATCTGCCCTCGCGGCGAGCCAGGGCACGCAGGTCGTTGTACACCTGTCCGGCGACGTCAGCGCGGGGTGGGTTGGGCATCAGGCCAGCACCGCCTCGACCGCGGGACGGATCACGGGCATCGCGTTCAGCCTCTCGGCCATGTCCTGAAGGTCACTGACCGCCGAACCACCGCGGGTGCGCAGGTACCGGCCGAGCGCGGAAAGCGCCAAGCTCTCTCCGATCCGATGACGATGTCGCATCGCGTCGACCACACTCCGAGGTGCGCTGTACACAGGAATCCTCTCTCCAGGAGCGGCCTGGAACTCTTCGCGGCCGAGGTCGAATGTGCTGACTGTGTACTGGGACACCACGACAGGTGGATAGGAGATCGACGGGCGATGACTGCCGCGCGCCACTGCGATGTGAACAGCGGAGGGTATGTCGTCGATGAGCTCGTGAAGAGCAAGAGCTGATTCTCCGCAGACGATCGCGCGGGGGACCCGCGTACACACGGCAAGCAGATCAAGATGTGCTGTCTCCGGAGCGCTCGCGTGGCGGTAGACCCCTCGCGACAGCTCGTCGAGCTTTCCGTCCGTGACCAGCTGGGAAAGATCACGGGAGGAGATTCCAGTACGACGCGCCTGAGCAGCGGTGAACGTGGGCGGCAAGGCCGCCAATCGCCCCTCAGGCGCCCGTTCCTCCCTCATCCTCATGTATCAAATCCTACCCATCGGCCTAGGCGAGGGGGAGGGTTTGATACATGAGGACGTGTTTCAGAAACGTCAGGAGTTCGACGCGGCATGCTCCCCGGACGGCCCACACGGTTTGTTCGTGGCACCGGTTGTCATCCAGACAGGAGTCCCCGCTGCGCGTGTTCGCGCACGGTCTGCGCGCAGGGCGGCCGACCGGTCACCGCCACGGGCGGTGGACGACCTTCGTCGCGGAACGGCCGGGGTAGACGACGATCAGGTGCTCCTCGACGGGCGCGTCGGGGTCGTCCTCGTTCCACTCGAACGCGCGGGCGTAGACGCGCATCCGGTAGCGGCCGGGGCCGTCGACGGCCAGGTTGGGCAGCGGCTTGATCGCCCCGCTGTCACCGCCCTCGGGGTACGGCGGTACGACCAGGCGGCCGCTGCGGCTGATGACGCCCACCTCGACCACCCGCTCCCAGCCCTTGAGCCGGAGCGGCGGGGCGGCGCCGAACGCCTTGACGGTCAGGCACATCGGCGCGTTCTCGCCGTCGGTCGTGATGGCGGCGCTGCTGCCGGCGGCGTCGATGAACCCGTCGTCGATGGCCTTGAAGATGTCACCGCCCGCGCCCTCGGTGCTGTCCCGGTCGTCGAAGACGTCATAGCCGCCCCCTTCGAAGAGCAGGTACGCGGCCGTGCCCTGCCGCCTGGCCCGCAGCTTCGGCCAGGGGTCGACGCATCGGGCGTTCATCTCGCTCTCCCACGCGGCCAGTTCCCGCTCCCGCTCGGCCTGTTCGCGCGCCTCGTCCGCCCGCTGCCGGGCGACGACGTCGGGGCACAGGAACTCCAGGGCGTCGCCGAGCTCGCCCGCGCCCGCCGATCCGCCCGCCCGCCGGAGCAGCTCCCGCCGTTCCTCGACACCGGGCACCGCGCACAGTTTCTCGCCGTGGGCCAGGATGCGCTGGTCCGGCAGGTCCTCGGGGAACATCGGGCTCCCCGCGTAGGTGTCGTTCCTGGCCAGGCACAGAAACGCCCGCCGCCGGTCCTGCGGCGGAGTGTCGGCGTAGGACCGGATCCGCTCGCGGCAACCTTCGTCCGCGCCGGTGAAGCTGAACCGGGCGCCTTCCTCGGCGCCGACCACGACGAGCGGCAGCACGAGCGCCACGGCGACGATCGGCCGCGGCCCGCGGCCGGTGGCGGGCCGCGTGGCGGTTTCAGCGGCGGGCATGTCGGCGGGTCCGGCGAGCTCGTGCGCGGTGCGTGCCAGCCACACCGTGTGGAACACGCCGAGCGCGTTCACCACGAGCCCCGGGCCGTCGAACAGCAGCCACTGGAAGGCGAGGTTGAGCACGGGGAAGGCCAGCAGGACGACGAGCGCGATCCGCCCGATGTCGATCGTGGCGCTGCTCCACCGCCCGTCGCGGCGCTGCCCGACGAGGATCATCACCATCCAGCCGAAGCTCGCCAGTCCCAGCAGGCTGATCACCTGGAGGCCGGGGCCGTCGAGGAAGCGCAGCAACGCCGGGGTCAGCACGCCGATCAGGCCGAGCGCCAGGGCGATCGCCCGGAACAGGGCCGAGACCCCGGAGACGACCCGCGCCAGCAGGATCACCGTGGCGGCCCACGCGACCAGGCTCGCGACGTACTCCACGGTGTCGGACAGCTCGTCGACGAGTTCCCAGAGCACCAGGTCGCCGACGACGTTCACATAGAGCAGGCGCCGCAGCCAGACCACGCCGCGCGGCAGCCCCTCGGCGCGCGGCAGCGCGGGACCGCGCAGCACCTGCCACAGCATCCACGCGTTGAGCCCGCAGATCCCGGCGAGCAGGGGCCCCAGCCAGCCTTCCTCCGCGGAGATGCCCCACGTCGAGGCCGCCGCGGCCACCGACAGCGCCGACAGGTCCCCGGACACGGCGGCGAGCACCGCGGCTACCGCCACGACGGTCAGGTAGAGCGCGACGACGACGGCGGCCACGCGCCCGAAGCGGTATCGTCCGATGGCGGCCCAGATTCGAGTGACGATGCGGGTGATCTTAGCGGCATATCGACACGGTTCCCGCGCAGTCGCATCGAGCACCAGCGGCCCGTCCGGGATCGGGAGTGGTCGTGGAAGGCCCACCGGCAACCGTCATTGGCGCAGGCTTTCAGGCGGGCCCACGTCTCGTCGGCCAGTGCCGCCGCCGTCGCGCCGACAACCCGGCCGACCACGGCGTCCATGCCGTCGCCGTGGTCGACGAAGGCGACGCCGTCCGGCGTGAACGTGATGTCGGCGCCGGACCGGCGGGCCTTGTGTCCCGGGTCAGCTGTTCGCCGTCAAGGCGGCGCGTGCGGTGGTGAGGATCTCCTCGGAGAGGGGGGAGCCCTTGGTGGCCCGGGACAGGACGAGTGCGCCGAGCATCGTGCACAGCCGGGTGATGCCGTCCTGGTCCTCGGTGGCGAGCCACTCGGCGAAGTCGCTCACGCCCTCGGCGTAGACGCGGTGGGCCTCGTGATCACCGAGTTCCCGTGCCATGTCGGTGGCGAGCCCGGCGACGGGGCAACCGTCCGCCGGGTTGTCGCGGTGCTCGACGGAGAGGTAGGTGTCGATCGCCGCCCGCTGCTCCGGTCCTGCCGCGCGGCGCCGGGCGAACTCGTCGAAGGCGTGGGCGGTGGCCTCGTCGACGAGCGCCTCCTTGGAGGCGAACTGCTTGTAGAAGCCGCCGTGGGTCAGCCCGCACTCCTTCATGAGGTCGGCGACGCTGACCTGCGTGCCCCGCTCGCGGAACAGCCGGGAGGCGGCTGCCACGACCCGCTTGCGGTTCTCCTGTGCTTGCGCCTGCGACACGCGGCCCATCGGCCACCTCTCAAGTTGGATGTCGGTTGACATCTATCCTATCCTCCGGTTTAGATTATTAACGTAATCTAATTTCCGGGCTCGGTCATCGGAACCGCCCGCGACGCTGGGAGCAAGCATGGAACTGAAGGACACGGTCGCGGTGGTCACCGGCGCCAACCGGGGGTTGGGCCGGCAGCTGGCCGTCCAGCTTCTGGAGCGCGGAGCGAAGGTGTACGCGGCGGCCCGCCGCGCTGAGAGCGTGGACGTGGCCGGTGCCGTCCCACTCCACCTGGATGTGACCGACGAGAAGTCGATCCGGGCCGCGGCCGGCATCGCCTCCGACGCGACGCTGCTGGTGAACAATGCCGGGATCTTCACCGGCACCCCTCTGGTCGCCGGTGATCTGGACTCGGTGCGGCTGGAGATGGACACGAACTTCTTCGGGCCGCTCGCCGTGACACGGGCCTTCGCCCCGGTCATCGAGGGCAACGGCGGCGGCGCCGTGCTCAACGTCCTGTCCGTGCTGTCCTGGCTGCATCCGGCTGGTTCCGGGTCCTATTCGGCGGCCAAGGCCGCCGCGTGGGCACAGACCAACGCGATCCGCGAGGAACTGGCACCTCGCGGCATCACCGTCTCGGCGCTGCACGTCGGGTACATGGACACCGACATGGCCGCCGGCGTTCCCGCCGAGCGGAAGGTCGATCCCGCCGAGGTCGCGGCCCAGGCCCTGGACGGCATCGAGAAGGGCCTCCCCGAAATCCTCGCCGACGACATCACCCGGCACGTCAAGCAGAACCTGGCCGCGGCGCCGAACCCGGTGTGAGGCGCACCCCGCGGCGTCCGTTGTACGTTGCCCCGGGTAGGGACTTCTCACCAGGCGCGGTCAAGGCCCACGTCGAGCCCGCGCATTGGGCGGAGATCTGGACTGCTGAGGTGGTGGCCACCGCGAACGCCGCCCAGCGGCAGACCGAGGGGGTGGGCGCCGGAGGCCGGACCCTCCGCTCTCCTGTCGGTGGTCAGCCGGCCAGGCGGCGGACCATGCGGACCAGCGCCTCGCGCCTCGACCGGGTGCTGTCATCGGCGACCCCGGCCATGAGCATGCGCACGATCTGGGGAGCCGAGAACCACCAGGTGGTCAGGGCGAACACGGCGTAGCACAGGTGCGCGGGATCGAGGTCCTCGCCGATCGCCCCGGACGCCTGAGCCCTGGCCAGGGCTGCGACCTTGTCGGCGTAGTGGGTGGTGCGTTCGTCCTCGGCCGCCACCGCGACCTGGCCGTCCTGCAGCCCTTCCCAGGCCAGCAGGCGCAGGAAGTGCGGGTGTGCGCAGTGGTAGTCGAAGACCCGTCCCGCGTACTCGCCGAGGTCGGCACCCTGTTCGACGCTGAGCGGCACGGCGGCGGCCACCTTGGCCAACTCGGCCTCGAGTACCGCGGTGAACAGCCGCTCCTTGTTGCCGAAGTACTGGTAAATGCGCTCCTTGTTCGCCCCGGCCCGCGCGGCGACGCGGTCGACCCGCGCGCCTTGGGGGCCGTGCTCGGCGAACTCCTGGACGGCGGCGTCGAGGAGGAGCTGCTTGGTCTTGGCGGTGTCCCAGGCCATGGAGGCAGCCTACAAGATTCCAACCAGATAGTTGGACATTTGGTGGCGGGCATGCCAAACTCCAACTGTTCAGTTGGAGATGTGGTCCATCCCGGCCCTGGCATCGGCGTGAAACCCGGGCCCCACCGGAACCCGGCTGATCACACCCGGACCGGAGACCTCCAAGCCTCCGTCCGACCTGCCCGCCACCCCCAGAGACACGAGAGATCGGCACAGAGACATGACCGTGACGCCCGAGACCACCCGCGAGATCGTCGACGCCTTCTTCACCCGCTTCGGCAGCGGGGATCTGCCCGGCCTCCTCGACCTGTTCGCCGACCGGGTGGACTTCTCCGTCCCCGGCGCGCCGAACGTTCCCTGGACCGGGACCCGCTCCACCAGGGACGAGATCGCCGAGTTCTTCACCCTGCTCGGTACGGAGCTCACCCCGGCCGACGAGTTCACCGTCAACGCCACCGTCCTCGACGGTGACCACGCCGTGGTGACCGGACGCAGCCGCTTCGGCGTGCTGTCCACCGGCAAGGCGTTCACCAACGACTTCGCCCTGCACTTCACCGTCACCGACGCCAGGATCAGCGGCTACCACATGCACGAGGACAGCCACGCGATCAGCGTCGCCTTCACCGATTGAGGTCCGGCAGGCAAGGTCACGTTGAGCGGCCACTACCGGGTCCACGACCAAAGCGGCGCCCTGTGGGACTACGACCTCAAGGTCGCCGGGCAGGGCGTGGTCAACACCGTAGCCGCGGGGAACCGATACTTCCTGGTAGATCGCGTGGTAGCGGGTCACCTCTGTCCTACATCCACAGGCCACCACGCGACTCCGCCCGTCGGCGAGCCTGTCCTCACCGACGCTCAGCGTTCGACGTCGGCGCGGAAGGTGGGGAGGAGATCCCTGAGTTCGGCGGCGTTGAAGTTCGGGCCGTACACGATTCCGACCGTGCCGTCGTCGGCCCAGGCACACATGCCCGATGTGGAGTCCAGGTGCAGGGTTTCAATACAGCGGGCGTAGCCGCCGAACGGACCTGTGGGGATCTCGAATTCTTCGCCCGGTGTGCCGACCGCCCGAAAGGTGAGGAGGATGTCGCCCACGGCCGATTGCCACTGGTCGGTGACGACCCTTGCCTCATATCCGGTGAATATGAGGAGCCTGGTCCATTTGCGGCCCTTGGCCTTCTCGGTCTCCTCGTAGCGGGCATTCACCGCGTCGTAGACAGGAGCACCCCCGACGGAGGGCCGGTCGGACAGCAGTTCCTCCCGCGTGGCGAACGGCCACATGGCGTCGAGGCGAAGGCCCGCCGTCCGCTGCGGCAGCGGTTTCACCGGCCAGTGCCCACCCAGAGGGGAAGACGGTGCCGCGGAGCCGCCGGAGCCGCCGGACGCGCACGCCGAGAGCAGGCAGACGGCGAGCATCGCCACCGCCGCGGCTGCCGTACCGTTGGCGCGGCGGGCGGCGCCCCTCCCCGCGGAGAGAACTCCCCGATCGCGAGACGTACATACGGGGCTGAGGACAGGCATGCGTCTTCCTTCATGTTCGGTTCATCATCGCGAGCAGCACAGGGCGTCGGCCCGCGTGGTCCCGCGCGACGTCTTCTGTAGGGGCCCGGTCTGGTCGCCCCGGGCTGCGACATCCGGGGCGACGCGGTGCCTTCCCAAGTCGGTCGGCAACCGGATCAACCGATGGGCGGATAGGGCGGGGACAGGCTCCACGCCTGCAAGCCCGAGCTTCGATCGGTGGAGATGACAACCGGAAGGCCGTCCAACCGGGCCACCGTCATCGTCCGGACCACGTCGGGGTGGACGAACGGCGCGCCGATCTGCTTGCCGGTGGCCAGGTCCCGCACCCGCACCGTCATGTCTGTGCTGCCGGTGACGGCGACTGGGCGGCCGTTCAACTCCGTCACCGCCAACGCCTCCACTGCGGCGATGTGATCTGTGGCCTGCACATAGATCTGCGTGCCGAAGGGGGCGGTCGCCGCAGAACGGGCCGCCGGGGCAGAACCCTTGTCCGTGGTGGAACCACCGGGCGAGGAGGGCGTCTCGCGGCTGTCCGACTGCCAGAACAGGACGACCAAAATGGACACCGCAAGGGTGGCGACGGTCGCCAGCATGCGCCCTCTGACGGGACGGCGTGATGGGCCATCGGTGCTCGACGAGCCGGACTCGGGCATCAGATGCTCTTCTCCGGAGTGGACGTGACGGCTTCGACCAGGTCGGTCAGAGGAAGCTTCGAGTGCGCGGACGGATGAGACGTCGGGTGCGGTCCTATACAGCTCCAGCAGGCCGACGTGCGCCATCACCCTGCTCCGTCGATCTTGCTATTGGCTTGGAATCAGCTTGTGATCCCGGCGCTGGAGATCTGCCGGAAACCTGGCCATGCCCCCATCCGGCCCCGACCCCGGCGCCCGCATAGACCCGTGGCCTTGTTTTTCTGCCTGGCCGCTTGACCCCTCCGGCGGTTGCGTCCACGGAGGTGGTGTACGAGCACATCGGGTCCGTGCCGAACGACGGCCGGTCCCGATGGGCCGTTCGGGCGAGCACGCGGAGCGGGTTCGTGACATCTTCTCATCGCTTGCGGGAAATCCCTTGTGTGAATCGGATGCGGCTGTCGCCGCCGGGCCGCGGATTTCCGGAACGATGTGGTTGACAGCGAACCCGTCAACACGATAAACGGCATCGCTGTTTTCCGGGAAGGGATACGACCGGGTCGGCTGCTTGGCCGGCGGGCGAAACTCTGATTACTCTTGCGCTGCATTCATCCCGAAATCGAGGAGAGGACGGGTGATGAAGGGAATCGTTCTCGCCGGCGGTAGCGGTACGCGTATGTACCCCCTGACATTGGCTACGTCCAAGCAGCTGCTGGCCATCTATGACAAGCCAATGGTTTATTACCCGCTTTCCGTGCTCATGCTGGCCGGCATGCGGGACATTCTGGTGATCTCAACGCCGGAGAGCCTCCCCGCGCTGCGCAACCTGCTGGGCGACGGATCGCATCTGGGGCTCGACATCTCCTATGCCGAGCAGGCGGAACCGCGGGGAATCGCCGAGGCGTTCATCATCGGCGCGGACTACATCGGCAACGACCAGACGGCGCTCATCCTGGGCGACAACGTCTTCCACGGCGCGGGCTTCCCGCGGATCCTGCGGGCCTGTCGTACCAGGTTGAACGGTTGCACGATGTTCGGATACCCGGTCTCTGACCCGGAGCGGTACGGCATCGGCGAGGTCGACGGCAGCGGTGCGCTGGTGTCGATCGAGGAGAAGCCGCTCCGCCCGCGCTCGAACGACGCGATCACCGGGCTCTACTTCTACGACAACGACGTCGTGGAGATCGCCAGGGATCTGGCGCCCTCGCCGCGCGGCGAACTGGAGATCACGGACGTCAACCAGACCTACCTGAAACAGGGGCGGGCCCACCTGGTCCGGCTCGGGCGGGGTTTCACCTGGCTCGACGCCGGCACGCACGACTCGATTCTGGCCGCGAGCCAGTACGTGCAGGTCATCGAGAAACGCCAGGGCGTCCGGGTGGCCTGCCTGGAGGAGATCGCGGTGCGCATGGGATACATCGACGCGGACGCCTGCCACCGGCTCGGCGCCGGGATGAAGAATTCGGAATACGGCCAGTACCTCATGGAAATCGCCCAGTCGCTCGGCTGAGCAGTACTGTCCCGCCAGCGGGACAGCAAATCCGATTCTTTCGTCTCTCTTTCCGCATGCCCGGGGCAAAGGAGTGGCCATGGATTATGCCGAGCTGAGCCCGGCCGAATTGCTTTCTCTTGAATTCACCGCGCCGGCGATGACCGACCGGGCCTGGCAGGTGCGCTGGGACCTCGCCGACCGCGATCCGGGGGAACTGGTGCTCGGCACCCTGCCGCCGACCATCGACTTTCACACCTCGGGGAGCACGGGTCCGAGCCGGTGCTGGCGGCGGCTGCGGGAGAACGTCTGGCTGGAGGCGGGCATGCTCGCCGAGCTGATCGAACCGGAGAAGCCGGAGGCGGTCATCTCCTGCGTTCCCCCGACCCACCTGTACGGGGCGCTGGCGAGCGTGCTGATCCCCGCCCATCTCCGGCTGCCGGTCTGGTACAAACCGACGTTCTACGGTGTCATGCCGCCCATCGAGCAGCGGCGGGTCGTGGTGGTGGCGACACCGTGGATCTTCACGTTGCTGTTGCAGCACATGAGCTGGGTCCGCGAGCTGGAGCACATCACCGTGCTGTACGGCGGCGCGATGCTCCCCGCGACGGCCGGGGAGTTCCTCGCCGAGGCGGGCCCGGACCGGGCGCTCATCGTGGAGGTGCTGGGCTCCACCGAGGCGGGCGGCATCGCGACCCGGCGCTGGCGGGAGGGCGAACCTCCCCCCTGGACCCTCTTCCCCGACGTGTCCTTCGCCGATCCCGAGCCTGAACCCGAACCCGCCGGATCGGACGAGGACGAAGAGGTACCGCTCGTGATCCGCAGTCCCCGGCTGGCGTTCCGGCCGGACGAGCGGCCGCCGCCGCTCTGGGAGGCGGACGACCACGTCCAGCCGTTGGACGAGCGGACCTTCCGGTTCGCCGGTCGCCGCACCCGGCTGGTCAAGGTGAACGGCCGCCGGATCAACCTGGACGAGGTCGAGCACGCGCTGCGCGCCGTGCTGGACTGCGAGGACCTCGCGGTCGTCCCCGTCGCCGACCGGATGATCGGCGAGCACGTCGACCTGCTGGTCGTGCTGAAGCCGGGCACGGAACTGGCCGACCTCGACCTGTCCGCCGCGTTCGACCGGATCGGGGTCCGCCCGAAGCGCGTGCACGCGGTGCCCAGGATCGAGCGGTCCGCGCTGGGCAAGGTGCGGCACCTCCAGACATCACCCACCACCGAGGCAACCGAAGCAGAGGTAGCGAAGTGACACTGACCGCCGAGATGACGAGCAGCGAGACGACCGGTGCGGCGTACCTGGCGGAGATCGCCAGGAGCGCCTCCTGGGATGGCCGGATCGATCCGTGCGACGACGCCGACATCGCCAGGATGGAGGCCAGCGCGGCGACCGTCGCGAAACATCTGGCCGCCGACCAGCCCATCTACGGCCTCACCCAGGGATTCGGCCCGCTCGTCACGTACGCCGCGGAATCGGAGATGGAGCAGGGCAGCTCGCTGATCTCACACCTGGGCACCGGCCAGGGCAGGCCGCTGAGCCCGGAGGTGTCCAGGCTTGTCTTCTGGCTGCGCCTCAACAGCATGCGCCGAGGGTTCTCGGCGGTCTCGCCGGAGTTCTGGCAGACCCTGGCCGACCTGTGGAACGCCGGTTTCACCCCGGTGATCCCGCGGGACGGCACGGTCAGCGCGAGCGGGGACCTGCAGCCGCTGGCCCACGCGGCGCTGACGTTCACCGGATTCGGCGAGGCGTGGATGCGCGGCGCCGGCGGCGGCTGGGAGACGAGACCCGCCAGGGAGGCGCTCGCGGCGCTGGGCGCCGAGCCGTTCGAGTGGCCGGTCAGGGAGGCGCTTGCCTTCGTCAACGGCACCGGCGCCAGCCTGGCGGTGTCCATCCTCAACCACCAGTCGGCGGTGCGGCTGGTCCGGGCGGCGGCGATGCTGACCGGCCGGCTGGCCACCCTGCTGCGGGCCAACAGCGAGCACTACGACGACGGCCACGCGTTCGCCCGCGGCCAGCTCGGGCAGCTCACGGCGGCCAGGTGGATCAGGCGGGAACTGCCCCAGGGCCTGGTCCGGGACGAGCGGCGGCCGCTGCAGGAGCCGTACAGCCTGCGGTGCGCGCCGCAGGTGCTCGGCGCGGTGCTCGACCAGCTCACCTCGGCGGGTGACGTGCTGGCCAGGGAGGCGAGCGGCTGCCAGGACAACCCGATCGCCTACGAGGGCCAGATCCTGCACGGCGGCAACTTCCACGCCATGCCGGTCGGCCTCGCCTCCGACCAGATCGGGCTCTCCCTGCACATGGCCGCCTACCTGGCCGAACGGCAGCTCGGCCTGCTGCTCAGCCCGGCCACCAACGGAGACCTGCCGCCCATGCTCACGCCGAGGGCCGGCCGGGGCTGCGGGCTGGCGGGCGTGCACATCAGCGCGACGTCGTTCGTCTCCCGGATCAGGCAGGTCGTCTACCCGGCCTCGCTGACCACGCTGCCGACCAACGGCTGGAACCAGGACCACGTCCCGATGGCGCTCAACGGGGCGAACGCGGTGTCGGACGGCCTGGAGCTGGGCTGGCTGGCCATCGGCTCGCTGGCCCTGGGCGTGGCCCAGCTCGCCGTGATGGTCGGCGAGGAGCCCCAGGCCGACGGGATCTGGGCGGAGCTGGCCGAGATCTCCCCGCCGCTGGACGCCGACCGGCCGATGGCCCAGGAGGTGCGGGACGCCCGCGACCTGCTCGACCGGCACGCCGCCACGGCGCTCGCCGCCGAGTGACGAGGGAGGGGACGAGCCGATGAGCATCGAACAGCTACGGCGCAGCGCGCGTGACTTCATCTCGGCCACGACGCGTTCGGCCTTCGAGCCCCCGACGCCGGAACAGGTCGCCGAGTTCTACGACAGGAACGGTCAGGCCCTCTCGGAGATGTACGGCGGGCAGACGCACGTCGGGTACTGGACGGGGCCCCAGGACGGCAGCGAACTGGGCGAGGCCGGCGTCCGGCTGACCGATGTCATGATCGGAAAGCTCGGGGTGGGGCCGGGCGACAGGATCCTGGACCTCGGCTGCGGGTCGGGAGCGTCGGCCGTCCAGGTGGCGCGGGCGACGGGCGCGGAGGTGGTCGGTGTTTCGATCAGCGCCGGCGAGGTCGACACGGCGGCCGCTCTGGCCAGGGCCGAGGGCATGGAAGGGCAGGTGCGGTTCCAGCGGGGCGACGCGCTGAATCTGTCGTTCGCCCCCGGCTTCTTCGACGCCGTCCTGGCGATCGATTCCTTCGTGCACCTTTCCGACCAGGTGCGGGCCCTGAGCGAGATCGGGCGCGTCCTGCGCCCCGGGGGCAGAGTGGTCCTCACGGACTACGTCAGGCGGGGGCCGGAGCTCAGTGAGGAGGAGGAGTACGCGCTGGCGGAGATGTCGGCGCTCTGGCGTATGGTCCCCATGCCACGGGCCGAGCACTACCCGGAATTCGCGCGTCAGGCCGGTCTGGTCATCGACGAGGTCGCGGACATCACCGAGCACACGAAGTACTCGTTCGGAAAGCTCTATCTGAAAGCCGGTGAGTATGTCCGGCGACACGGTGAGCTACCGCCGGACCTCGCGCGAATCTTCGGCAAGGGAAGCGACGAGGACTGGCTGGAGGCGGCGGAAGGACCGCAGTACGAAGGTGTCGTCCTCGTCGTGGCCCGCCGGGCGGAGGCCGGCCTGTCCTGACGGTCGGCGTGGGAGGGGAGGGATCTCTCCGAGAGGTCCCTCCCCTTTCCGTGCTCTCTTTCTGACGGCGCCTGTCTCGGCGGCGCGGGTCGCGCGTCCAGGACCGCGACCCGCGCCGGGGGCGTCAGGCGACCCCGCTGTGCGTCGTCAGCCGTACTGCTTCAGCGCCAGCGGCCGTGCCGGCCGGCCATCCCGCATCACCACGTTCATGAGCAGGTCCGCCGTCTGGTTCGCGCGCGTCACGCTCAGGGAACCCCGGTGGTACGTCGTGCCGGACCTGTGCAACTCCAGGAAGCTCTCGATCCGCGGGCGCAGGGAGCCGTCGGGCTCAAGGACCCAGCACCCCCTGGCCGTCCAGGGCGGCATGGCCGCCGAGCACCAGGTCCGCGGCAGGCCCCGCAGGTGCACCCGGGCCATCGCCCTGCCCTGCGCGATACCGGGAGCGGGCTGGTAGAACGAGAGCCGAATGGCATGCGGGTCGATCTTCCGCAGCGCCCCGGTCTGCTCGTAGAGCAGGACCATCGCCAGGTAGCGGACGACCCTGTCGAGCCACTGCGTCTCGTTCTCCGCGGGATAGAGCTTGCGGAGGCGGCCGAGGTAGTGCCGTCGCGTCTCGGCTCCGATCTCCCCGCGCCATCCCGCGGCGCACAGCTCACCGAATCGGGCCTCGGAGTCCTCCTCCGCCGTCCAGTAGGCGTGCAGCAGGTCCCGGTTCTGCTCGGCCTGTGCGATGCACTCGCGGTAGTCGGCGTCGACCGTGTCGTGGAACAGGTAGGGCTGTATGGACTTTCCGGCCACCACCCCGATCAGGTCGATCAGACCGTCCGCGTACAGGCGGGAGTTCACAGTGATCGACTTCTGGACGGAGGGGGAACGGCCGTAGGCGTCCTCGTACCACACGCCGAAGTCCTCGATGATCAGACTGATGCGGGCGCCCGGTTCGTAGATCTCGGAGATGTCCGTCACGATCTGGGTGAGTCGCAACACGGTGAAGAGCTCGGCGATGTCGATGCCCTGGTCCTCGTCGCGGACGTAGTGCTTGATGCATCCCCACATCGTCGAGAAGGGGATCGGCTCGTTCCGCGACACCGCCCGGTCGATGCGTTCGCGCAGGATCCGGCGCCCGTCCGCGTCGGGCCTGGGGGCGAAACGCGTGTGCCGCGAACCGACGACGATGTCGAGGATCCGATCCACCGTCGAGCCAGGACGTGGCGCCTTCCCGCCGCGCAGAATCCCGGAAACGGCCCGCGTCATCAGGTCGGGCGGGATCGGGAGGCCCTCGGTGGACCAGGAAAAAGTGAGATCGCCGCCGGTTTCCCCCATGGTCGCCGCGTCGTCGAAATGCTGCTCCCCGGACATCGTTCTCCTTTCGTGAATGTGATGTCCCCGTGGGTGAGAAGGCGGGCACCGGCCTCGCGGCCGGTGCCCGGCTCAGGCCTCCTTGCGCCAGTACACGCCGCACCAGTCGATGTCGACGATCGGATCGGTGATGGCGTGCTCGTTCCGGTAGTCGTGGACGGCCTTGGCACAGGCCTCCAGCGCGTGGTAGTCGTCGACGATGAGGAATCCGCCCGGCGACAGCTTGGGATAGAGGTTCACCAGCGCGTCCATCGTGGACTCGTACAGGTCGCCGTCCAGGCGCAGGACCGACAGGCGCTCGACGGGCACGGTGGGCAGGGTGTCGGCGAACCGGCCCTTGACGAACTCGACCTGTTCGTCGAGCAGGCCGTACCTGCGGAAGTTCTCCTGCACCTGCTCCTGGGAGATCGCGAGCGGCTCGAACAGGTGGATGCCCCACAGCGGCTTGTCGTCCGGGTAGCGCTCGTCCGGCTCGGGGATCCCCTCGAAGGAGTCGGCGACCCAGACCCGCCGGTCCGTCACGCCGTGCGCGGCCAGCACGGCGCGCATGAAGATGCACGCGCCGCCCCGCCACACCCCCGTCTCCATGAAGTCGCCGGGCACGCCGTCGGCCAGCGCGCGTTCGGTGCACTCCTGCAGGTTGTTGAGGCGCTTCATGCCGATCATGGTGTGCGCGTCACGCGGCCAGTCGCGGCCCTCGCCACGGCCCTCGGCGCTGAACTCGACGAGTTCGGCGCCCGTCATTCTCAGCTCGGTCTGTTCTCCGTCGGAGACCTCGACGATGTCGACGTTGGAGACGTCCATGTCCGGGTCCTGGTAGACCGTGTTGCAGACGACTCGCTTCATGAGGTCGAGATAGAGGTCGGACGCTGTCATCGTCATGTGTTCTCTCCGGTTTTCTTGGTGGTTCGGGGGGCGTTCGAGAAATGTGCGGGCGGTGTTGCCGGAGCCCGGGCGAGCCGGATCGGCTTCCTTCGCTTCACCGGGGCGCGGTGCGGTGTTTGGCGGCGAGCTCCTCCAGGTGGGGGACGAGTTCGTTGGGAGTGGGCAGAGCCCGTATCTCGTCGCGCAGCCGGATCGCGCCGTCGCGGAAGGCGGGCTCGCGCAGCAGCCGGAGCACACTTTCGCGGATGTTGGGGCCCGTGGCCTCGCTGGGGTGCAGCCGCAGTGCCCCGCCCTGAGCGGCGAGCTTGCGCGCCATGATCGGCTCGTTGAAGTGGTAGCCGATGGCGAGCTGGGGAACGGCGTGTAGCGCGGTGGTGAGGACGGTCCCGTCGCCGGCGTGGTTGATGACCGCCGAGCAGGTGGGTGCGAGGGCGTCCAGGGGCGCGTACGACACGAGCCGCGCGTTGTCGGGGACGCGGTCGAGTTTGTGCTGCTCGCTCTCGGAGACCGTGGCGACGAGTTCGACGTCGAGGTCGGCCAGGGAGTCGAGGACATCCTGCACACCGACCGTGTAGCCGCTGAAGAGTTCGGTGGCGGCGAAACCGAGGGTGAGGGCGACTCGGGGGCGTTCGGGCGCGGTCCACAGCCACTTCGGCACGGAGGCGGGACCGCCGTGGGGGACGTACCGCATCCGCAGGTAGTGCTGCGAGCCGGCCTGGTCGCTGAGCGAGGCGGGGAGTTGATGGATGGTGAAGTGGCCGGTGGCCATGTCCTCGGTGAAGTCGAAGCCGTACTTGCGGCCGTAGGCGCCGAGCCAGTCGGCCAGGGGGTCGGCGCGCTCCTCGGGGGGCTGTTCGGCCTTGAGCCGCAGGAAGTGGTCGCGGGCGATGCCGAAGACGTCCAGGCTCCACAGCAGGCGGGCGTGCGCGGCGCCGCAGGCCTTGGCCGCGATCGGCCCGGAGTAGGTGAAGGGTTCCCAGATGACCAGGTCGGGCTGCCAGTGCCGGGCGAAGTCGACCAGGCCCGCGATCATCGGGGCGTTCTCCGCCTTGTACCCCTCGACGGTTTCGAGGTATCCGTCCAGCATGTGACGCCAGGTGGCCTTCGCCGGGTCGTCCGCGACGTCGTAGGGCGGGGACAGCCCGACCCTGGCCTTCTCCAACTGCTCCTCGGTCACGCCGTAGATCTTGAAGAGCTTGATGATGTCGAGGTCCCGGCCGACGGGCACGGCGGTCAGCCCGGCCTGGGTGATCATGTCGGCGAACTTCGGCTGACTGGCGACCCGGACCTCGTGGCCCGCGGTGCGCAGTGCCCAGGCCAGCGGGACCAGTGGCAGGAACGTGCTCGTTCCCGGGTTGACGGCGAACAGGACGCGCATGGTGGTGGTGTCTCCCGATCCCGCGTCAGCGGTGTTTGGCGGTGAGTTCTTCGAGCTGGGGGACGAGCTGGTTGGGGCTGGGCAGGGCGTGGATCTCGTCGCGGAGGTCGGCGGCCCGGTGCCGGAAGGCGGGTTCGCCGAGCAGCCGCAGGACGCTCTGGCGGATGGCCTGACCGGTCGCCTGGTCGGCCCGGATCACCAGGGTGGCGCCCTGTCCGGCGGCCTGCCGGGCGAACGCGGGCCCGTCGAAGTCCCACGGCAGGGCGAGTTGCGGGATTCCGTAGAGCGCGGTGGTGAGGAAGGTGCCGAACCCCGCGTGGTTGATGACCGCCGAGCAGGTGGGCGCGAGGGCGTGCAGCGGCGCGTACGACACGAGCCGCGCGTTGTCGGGGACGCGGCTGAGCCTGTGCCGCTCGCTCTCGGGGACCGTGGCGACGAGTTCGACGTCGAGGTCGGCCAGGGAGTCGAGGACGTCCTGCACGCTGACCGCGTAACCCGCCTTGTGGTCGGTCAGGCTGAGTCCCATCGTCAGGGCGACTCGGGGGCGTTCGGGCGCGGTCCACAGCCACTTCGGCACGGAGGCGGGACCGCCGTAGGCGACGAACCGCATCGGGAGATAGGACAGATCCGCTCGCACGCTGAGCGAAGCGGGGATCTGGTCGATGGTGAAGTGGCCGGTGGTCATGTCCTCGGTGAAGTCGAAGCCGTGCTTGCGGCCGTAGGCGCCGAGCCAGTCGGCCAGGGGGTCGGCGCGCTCCTCGGGGGGCTGTTCGGCCTTGAGCCGCAGGAAGTGGTCGCGGGCGACGCCGAAGACGTCCAGGCTCCACAGCAGGCGGGCGTGCGCGGCGCCGCAGGCCTTGGCCGCGATCGGCCCGGCATAGGCCAGGGGTTCCCAGATGACCAGATCGGGCCGCCAGTGCCGGGCGAAGTCGACCAGGCCCGCGATCATCGGCAGGCTGCCGGGCCGGTGCCAGGTGCGCAGCGCCTCGGCGTACCCGTCGGCCAGGTGCCGCCAGGTGCCCCTGGCCGGATCGTCCACGACGTCGTACGGCACGGGCAGGCCGTACGCGGGGTCCCAGGTCCAGTCGGGGATACGGTGGTCGCGGGCCAGCAGCTGCCACAGGTCGGCGTCCCGGCCGACGGGCACGGCGGTCAGCCCGGCCTGGGTGATCATGTCGGCGAACTTCGGCTGGCCGGCGACCCGGACCTCGTGGCCCGCGGTGCGCAGTGCCCAGGCCAGCGGGACCATGGTCAGCAGGTGCGCCTTCTCCGGGTTGGCGACGAACAGCACACGCATCGTCCTCACCCCCCACCGATCGCGGACCCGGCGAGCGGCGCGTGCCGGTGCGCCGCGGCCAGTTCCTCAAGGTCGCCGGCCAGCTCGTTCGGCGTCGGCATGGCCAGCATCTCCTCGCGCAGCAGGGCGGCCCCGTGCCGGAACCGAGGTTCGTTCAGCAGCCGCAGCAGGCGGTCCCTGATGGTGGTGCCGGTGGCCTGCATGGGGTGCAGGGCCAGCCCGGCCCCCTGCGCCGCGATCCGGCGTCCCAGCGCCGGGCCGTCGCCGTCCCACGGGACGACCAGGTGCGGGACCGCGTGCAGCGCGGTGGTGGCGAGGGTGCCGAAACCGGCGTGGTGGATCACTGCCGAACAGGTGGCCGCCAGAGCGTCCAACGGTACGAACGGCACAAGCCGGGCGTTGTCCGGGATCGAGGCGAGCCTGTCCCGCGCGGCCTCGGAGACGGTGGCGACGAGCTCGACGTCCATGTCGGCCAGCGCCTCCAGTACGTCGGGCAGGTCGACCACGTATCCCGCCCCGTGGTCGGCGGTGCTGAGCCCCATCGTCAGCGCGACCCTGGGGCGTCCCGGGGGCTCCCGCAGCCACGACGGGACGACCGCCGCGCCGCTGTAGGGCACGTAGCGCATCGGCACGTACCGCAGGTCGGCCTCCAGGCGCAGCGAGCGCGGCAGGAGGCTGATCGTGAACTGGCCGGTGACGAGTTCCTCGGAGAACTCGAAGCCGTACTTGTGGGCGTAGCCGCCGAGCCAGTCGGCAAGTGGGTCGGCCCGGTCCCCAGGGGGCTGCCGTTCCATGAGCCGCAGGTGGTGGGCGCGGGTCACGGCGAGGCTGTCCACGCTGAACAGCAGGCGGGCGTGGGCGGCGCCGCACGCCTCGGCGGCGATCGCGCCGGCGTAGGTGGTGGGCTCCCAGACGACCAGGTCGGGTTTCCAGGACCGGGCGAACTCCACCAGGTCCGCGACGATCGGGACGTTGCTCATCTTGTGCCAGCGGCTGACCTGGAGCTCGTACCCGTCCTTCAGGTAGCTCCAGGTGACGTCGCCCGGATGCCACTCGGCCGCGTCGTAGGGGACGGGCAGTCCGCCGACCCCCGCGGGGAGCCAGTGCATGTGCCGGCTCATGAGTTGCCACAGGTGCCGCTCCCCGCCGACCGGCACCGCGGTCAGACCCGCCTGGGTGATCACGTCCGTGAAGACCGGCTGGACGGCGAAGACCACCTCGTGGCCGGCGGTGCGCAGTGCCCAGGCCAGTGGGGCCATGGCCAAGAAGTGCGTCTTCTCCGGGTAGGTGGTGAACAGGACGCGCATCGGCCTCACCCGTCGCCGCGGTGTTCGGCGACGAGCTCCTCCAGCCGGGGGACGAGCTCGTTGGGCGTCGGCATGGCGAGGAACTCCTCGCGCAGCAGGGCGGCCCCGTGCTGGAACCGAGGTTCGTTCAGCAGCCGCAGCAGGTTCTCGCGGACGGCCTCGCCCGTCGCCTTGGCGGCGTGCACGGCCAGGCCGGCGCCCTGCGCGGCCAGACGTTCGGCCAGCGCCGGCTGGTCGACGTCCCACGGCAGCGACAGCTGGGGCAGACCCTGCAGGGCCGTGGTGGCGAGGGTGCCCACCCCGGCGTGGTGGATGACGGCGGAGCAGGAGGCGAGCAGCGCCTGGAGCGGCACATAGGGCACCGGGCGGATGTTGTCCGGGATCCTGGCGAGCTTCCGCTGCTCCTCCTCCACGATGGTGGCGACGATCTCGATGTCGAGATCCCCCAGGGCGTCGAAGAGGTCCTGCACATCGACCGGGTAACCGACGGCGCGGTCGGTGACGGTGAGCCCCATGGTGATGGCGACCCTGGTCCGCTCGGGCGGGGTGGACAGCCACTTCGGTACGACCGCCGGGCCGCCGTAGGGGGTGTACCGCAGCGGGAGGTAGTTCAGGTTCGCCCGCATCCGCAGCGAGGGCGGCAACATGTCGATGGTGAACTGGCCGGTGATGAGCTCCTCGCCGAAGTCGAACCCGTACTTGCGGGCGTAGGAGCCGAGCCAGTCGGCCATCGGGTCGGCGCGGTCGTTCTCCGGGCGTTCGGCGCCGAGCCGCAGGTAGTGGTCGCGGGTGATGCCGTAGACGTCCGCGCCGATGAGCAGGCGGGCGTGCGCGGCACCGCAGGCCCTGGCGGCGATCGCGCCGGCGTAGGTGGTGGGTTCCCAGACGACCAGGTCGGGGCGCCAGCTCTGGGCGAACTCCACCAGGCTGCTGATCATGGGGACGTTGCTCTGCTTGTGCCACTGGCCGATCTGCAGCTCGTAGCCGTTGCGGAGGTAGTCCCAGTCGACGTCCTCGGGCTCCCACTCCGCCGCCGCGTACGGGGTGGGCCAGCCCACCTCCTTGCTGCCGGTCCACTCCTCCGTCCACTCCTTCTTGGCATGGGCCATCTCCTTGAGGCGGCCGAGGTACTGCCACAGGTCGCGGTCGGTGCCGATGGGCACGGCGGTCAGGCCGGCCTGGGTGACGACGTCGGCGAACTTGGGCTGGACCGCGACGCGCACCTCGTGGCCGGCCGTGCGCAGCGCCCAGGCCAGCGGAGCCAGCAGCAGGAAGTGCGTCCGTTCTGGATATGTGGTGAACAGGATGCGCATGGTGGTGGTGTCTCCCGATCCCGCGTCAGCGGTGTTTGGCGGTGAGTTCTTCGAGCTGGGGGATGAGCTGGTTGG